>JBDRSI010000022.1:0-6829 GCA_043825055.1 Verrucomicrobiota bacterium | reverse complement strand
TGGTGCTACGGGAATATATGTTATTGCCCCGCCCGGAGATCATCCCCAGAACACTTTCGGTGCTATCCTTGGCGGGAACAGCGCAACGGGATGTAGAGTTACAGACGCGGACGGCGCTTGGACGGAGCGCTTTCCGTGGATACCTGGAGGAACATTCACGTGGAGTATCCCCGCGCAGTATATTGATGATACGTCAACGAGGCATACTTTTGGAGCGAATCAGAATCACGTCCCAACCATTCAGACCAACGGTTACACGACGATGAGTAAAGGAAGACAGTCGGGATCCGCTGCTGTCAATGATCCGACATCAGGATGGTAAGGAATGGTCGAATGCTCATTGGTTAGTCGAGAAACAGAACCCGAAATTTAGAGTATAGTTTTAAGAACGACGTTAACGAAAGGATAGAGAAGCATGAAGAATATGTGTAAATGGTTAGCGTTGAAAACAGCAACAATCATAATGATGCTGGTGTGTCTCTCGCTAAGCCAAGCTCTCACGTTTGGTGGGAGTACAGACGGCACAGCAGAAGAACGACGGCAATATCAGCAGGACCGCGATCGGGTGGTTTCTCTGAGCGAGTTCCTGTCTCCGGGTAAGACCAATGATCTCAAGACCTTCGAGAATCTCGCTGATGATCTTGACAAAAAGTGGTCCGATCGTAACAGAGAATACCACGCCCGCTTGTTGCTGGAGATCTGCGAGCCGCTGAGTTCCGGCAGCATCAACGACGACCGGCGATATGGCATTGCGAGAAAATACGCTCTCTCCGCCCTTGACAAGCCTGACATGATTCCATTGCCCTTGGAGCTGGAGCTAATAGGTCACGTGATGACGCCGATTGGTATCTCCAATGCATCAAATACCAATGATTTCTCTCAACTAAGAAAGGAAGATGTGGCCATACGGCTTCACGCCTGGAGGCGATTGATAAACGCTATTGATCCGAAGTGGGATCCTGACGAGTTCATCATGGGCCCGAATATGATTCTGTCGCCAGGCGTTCAGGATGGTGGTACTTCGCCTGATGCCATCAAGGACCCAAGACTGCGGGCCGAATATGAGGCAGCAATACAACGAAATAGACAGAAAAGTGAAAGACACGCAGAACAATATAAGTTGCAAGATTGGCTGAAGAGATATCCAAAACGTGCGGAAAAGTACATCGTTCAGGCATATTCCCAGCCGCCGTTCAATCTTGAAGAATTAAGGCAGGCTCTGGACATCTACCTGACCGACAAAGAAACGAAGGCCCGAATACTCGATGCCGTGGAAAAGAGTATCGAGATACAAACGAAAGAGGAGCCGAAAGGCGAGGGAGGAGTCATCAGTAACGCATCACAACCAACAACAAATCAAACCGCAGCAGGGGTTCCGCAGATTCCGGGGACGGGAAAGACGAATGATCTCTTGGAACTGCTGGAAATACGGGCAAACCCTGATCGTCCTCATCAAAAACCCGACTGAATTTTGACACACCTATACCGAGATTAAACGAGTTTTAGGATATACGAACATGGTGGAGATTAGCCCGTGGGACTGGAGGGTGCGTTTTAACTTTCAACAAACAAATGCACGAGATTTCTCACAGACAGGAAGCGAGATTTCAGATGATGTCCAGGTTGCATATTAAATCCACGATTGCCTTATTGCTGTGTTTTGCGGCGTGCCTGACTGCCAATGCCGAAACCTCATCCAAGGAAACTGAGATGGCATGCCTCTGGGAAGAACTGATGTTCGGCCATATCCGAAAAATGGCGGAGGGAACATTCAGCAAGAATGATCTCGAAGCCTGTGAAGAGTTTCTGGCTAAAGCGAAACCTGTGTATCGTCCGAGATGGCTTGTTATCCTGGCGCGATATCAGAACATAGTGGAGCATGATCCGTTGGCGGCCTTGAAGACGGTGGCGCCGGTGGTGATCGGAGAGGATAAGGCGGGGCAATGGCAGGCGGCTCAGGCGGACGCGGAACAAAAGGAAGCGGCTCAAAGAGACAAAGCCGGCAAGCCCAAACGCGGCGGGGCAGGAACCAAGCCGCCGCGGTTGCTGGCCCCGTTTCCGTCTGTGGCGGAATGGTCCCTTGATCCCATTGACGCGGAATGCGCCGTGGAGGCTTCACAAGCGCATCTGGCCTTGAAGGAATATGAGACAGCCATGGATCAAATCAATTTCATGGGGCCGAAGCTGGAAAAGCTGGCGCGGGTATTGGCCGGCGAATGCGGGGGCGATCTGCTCATGGCAATGCAGAGGTTCGATCAAGCCGTGCGATTTTATGAGTATGCCCTGGAGTGGATGTGGGACCAGCGCAAAGAGCCGTTGCCAGCATTACCCGAAGTCAAAAAGGTGACCCGGCCGACGAGTTCACTACGGGTGGCGCCGGTGGGGAAGACAAAGGAAAAGACCATGGCGCTGATATCGGGAAGTCCGGAGACGGGCACAGGCGGTCAGCCGCCGCTACGTCCTTTGACAGGTGATGAAGAATATCTTCGTGAGCGAATCACGGCCTCTATGGTGGGCGCGCTGCGGTTATGGGACATCGAGCGGTATGGTGAGGATTTTGTGCTATATCGCGAAGCGGAACAGATGCGGCGCGAGCAGGGGCGCTATCTGGAGGCATACCTGGCCTATAAGGAGACCGAAACGAAATATGCGGAAACGATGTTCGGGGAAGCGGCGCGCGCGTTCGGGATCAAATGTCTGTGGGCGTTGGCGGAGCCGAGAAACGCGGAGCAGGCCCTGAAAACGATTCGGACAACGGAAGAAACACTGAAGGCCAAACGCAAACAGCAGACGGCATTCAGACGGAAGAAACTTTCGTCAGAGGAAGTCCTGGTGATTCAAAATAAGATTGCGGAATGCGAACGGAAACTGGAAAGCATGAAGAAAGCGCCGCTCGGCAAGGCGGCGGCAAAGGCGGCCGGAGAGGAGACGGAGAAATTCATTGCGGACAATGAGTTTGGCTTATATCGCGGGGAAGTGCTAGAGGCAAAAGCCGATTATTGTCTGGAGATTCTTTATGATCCTGAAGGGGCGGTGGACTGGTATAATCGGGCGCTCTTGTGGTTTGATAAGGCGGAGAAGATGACCGTGGATTTGGACGCTTTCAAGGCGCCGGAAAAGTCGCGAGGGATAAGCGCACCGCCACCGGAGATGAAAGCGAAGGATGTATGGGGGAACGTGGATTGGTCCAAAATGGACAGCGGCAAACTGTTCAATCAAAGAACATCTACTTGGTACTTGCCTTATCATCGGATGATGGCGCAGACCAAGAAAGCGTTGTGTTATTTTATCATGGGTAAAACGAAGGAAGCGCTGGAGATGTTGGATGTCATTTTGGACGTGGATTTAGCGGAGCGGATGAATTATGAACGGGGCAAGCCCAACAGTTATTCGCGGCTGAAGGCGGAATTTGAGCAGGGACGGATGTTCGCAACCGCGGAAGAGTTGAAGTCATTTGCGGACAAGGCGCGAGTAGCGATTATGGTGGCGGACTATTATTATGAGATGGAACAATGGCAAGAAGCGGCCGAACGATATAAACGGATTGACCGGGAGATGCGGAAGCATTTGAATCTGAAGGCACGGGCTTATCTTGACTTTATGCTGGGCAAGTGCACGGTGATGACGGAACATAATGACGATAAGGCGTTAAAGTATTTTGTCAAATTCAGGCAGGAATACCGGAATACGCCGACCTGGCCGAGGGCGATGATGGCGATTTTCATGGCATATCAAAACAAGTGCGAAGATGATAAAGCGTTTAATACGCTGAAGGCGATTCAGCGGCGGATACCGAAAACAGAATGGGGACAACAAGCATATTATTATCAGGGCGAATTTTTGTATTCAAGAGGACAGAAGAAGGAAGCGCAGGAAATTTTCGAAACGTGTCAGAAGAAATTTGCGGGCACATGGCTGGCGCGTGGCGCCGGTCAATATCTGGAAAGTATCAAAGCCAAAGAAGAATAGCGGTTCGGGTCTCAGCCGCGTCACGGATTAGGATAGGTTCGAATGCCTGAGTTCAAGTTGGTCGCGCCTACCATGGTGGTGTCATTCTTGCCTGTAGAACTCACCCCGGCCCCGATTTCGTTCCGACTCTCAATAGGTCTATATCGGGGCGAATACATCCGCTGGAGGCCGTTCTGCCTGGATAACGTACGATCTTTTTCGCACTTTTAAAAAGACAAACGCGCTTGCCACGCTTTTAGCGTGGCCACAAGTGGTATGAAAAAAATAAAAACTGGAGTTGAATTATGCTGACCAATAACTATGCAGTCATTCTGGCCGGGGGCCGGGGGGAGCGGTTCTGGCCGATGAGCACGCGCCGCCGCCCAAAACAGCTCTTGGCCCTGGTCGGCCGGCGCGCCCTGCTGGCGGATGCGGTTTGTCGCATTCGGTCCATCATTCCGGAGAAGCGCATCTTGGTGATTACCAGCGTTGACCTTCAGGATGCCGTGCGCCATCTGTTGCCCGGCTTGCCGAAAGCAAATGTGATTGGCGAGCCTTGCGGCCGTGATACGGCGGCGGCCATTACCCTCGCAGCGGCCCTGATCAAGGCCCGCAACCCAAATGCCATGTTTTGTGTGTTGACGGCTGATCATGTCGTCGGCAATGCGGTAGTTTTTCGGCGCACGCTGAAGGAGGCTTTTGCCCGCGCCGCCGCCGCGGATGTATTGGTGACCATCGGACTCAAGCCGACATTTCCGAGCACGGGATTCGGCTACATTGAGGCCGGCGCGCGCCTCGCTGGGCCGGGCCGGAGGCGACATCTCGCCCATACAGTCTTTTACCGTGTCAGGCGATTTGTCGAGAAGCCGACTGCCCGTATCGCGGAGCGTTATGTCAAGACCGGACGATTCTATTGGAATTCGGGCATGTTTGTCTGGTCGCTGTCTGCCTGGGAGCGGGCGCTTCGGCGGCATTGCCCGCCCTTGGCGCGCTTGCTTGATACGCTGACGCCGCTGGCAGGCCGGACGGGATTTCATGCCAAGTTGAAGCGCGCCTATGTCAGCCTGGAGAAAATATCGGTGGATTATGCCGTCATGGAGCACGCGGATAATATCGTGATGGCCGCGGGCGTGTTTCCGTGGGATGACGTGGGCTCATGGTCGGCATTGGAAAAACATTTTCCCAAAGATGCGCGTGGGAATGTGGTCGTCGGTAATGGCGAGTTGATGGAATCCTCCGGCAACATCGTGGTCGCCGACAGTGGCTTGGTGGCGCTGATCGGTGTGGATAACATGGTGGTGGTTAAAGCCGGCGCCGTGACCCTTGTCTGCCGCAAGGACCGCTCCCAGGAGGTCAAGCGTATGGTCGAAAAGCTCCGGCGCCGGCGTGACGCGCATCCATGGCTGTAAATTAACGTGCAGAAATTCCGGAGTAACTGATATTCTGGATTCCCGCTTTCGCGGGAATGACAGAATAGGCAAACGTTGTTTGTCATTCCCGACCTGATCGGGAATCCAGGATTTTTCTGCCGCCTTTGGCGACCTAATATGAATTATGTGGAAACAATAATATGCCTCGCACTTTAGGCGTGGATTATGGTGAGCGACGCGTGGGTCTGGCCATCAGTGACGAGCTGGGCATGATGGCCCTGCCGCTGGATATCCTGCCGGTGCAGGGTCCCAAGCAGGTGATCCGGGATGTCCTGCGCATCTGCCAGGAAAAACAGGTGGCGGGAATTGTGGTAGGCATGCCGCTCAACATGGATGGCTCGCGCGGGCCAGCGGTTGAAGCCGTGGAGCGGTTTGCCCAGGAACTCCGCCGGCAAACCGACAAACCGGTGGAAGTCTGGGACGAGCGCATGAGCAGTCGGCAGGTGGAACGCATGCTGATTGACTCCGATGTCAGCCGCTCGAGGCGCAAAGGTCTGGTAGATAAATTGGCTGCCCAGGTTATCTTGCAGAGTTATCTTGATGCACACACCCCAAAAACCGAAAACGATAGTGCCCTATAAATAACTTTGCTTTGATTGTCATTCCGGGCTTGACCCGGAATCCAGTCTTTCTAATCTGGATTCCCGCTTGCGCGGGAATGACAGATCCGGAATTAATGCAAAGAAACGTTAGAGACACTACAATAGTGTTCCTTAACGTGGCGCGGGCCGCAACCAAAGCAAACGTCAAACGCTGAACTTCGAATGAAAAGCCTGATGTTTTCCGCAAAAGGCAAACATGTTGTGGATGTAAAGATGCAAACGACATTTCACCCGCAACGGTATAACCTGTTGATTACTTACGACGGGACCGCCTATACGGGCTGGCAGGTTCAGCCCAACCAGCACACGGTCCAGAGCGAACTGGAGGCGGCCTTGAACCGCCTGGCGGGCGCGAGCGTGAAACTCCACGGCAGTGGACGTACCGACCAGGGTGTGCATGCCGCCGGCCAGGTGGCGCACTGCGATTTGCCGTTCAGGCTCCCGGCGGCCAATCTGGCGCGGGCCTTGAATGCGCTCCTGCCGGCGGATATCCGCATCCTGCGGGTTCAGCCGGTTGGCGCGGCATTTCATGCGCGGCGTAGTGCCGTGCGCAAGGAATATCGTTATTTAATCTGGAATGGCAAAGTGATTTCTCCATTTTTGCGATTGTATCGAACACATGTGCGCACGCCGCTCGATGTGCGTGCCATGCGGCAAGCAGCCGCTTTGTTAGTCGGGCGGCACGACTTTGCCGCTTTCACTGCTAATCCCAATCGGAAGGTGGAAAGCACGCGGCGGCATGTGATGAAACTAACGGTAAGCCGGAAAGGGCCAGAGATCGTTATCCGGGCGCAAAGCGATGGATTCCTCTACAAGATGGTGCGCAGTCTGGCAGGATTTCTAATCCGG
>JBDRSI010000021.1:0-5941 GCA_043825055.1 Verrucomicrobiota bacterium | reverse complement strand
CGAAACCCAAAAGTCCGATGGCAATGGCGATGGCAACAAAAAAAATGATCGCCGGATAAATCAGGGCCGTGACGAACCGGTCGCGTAGACGGGCTTGCTCATCCATGAAATCGGCCAGCCGCTCCAGGACCGTATCCAGCGAAGCGGCCCGTTCGCCAGCCGCGATTACCGCTTTTTCGTAACTGCTGACCGTCCGGCTGGCACGGGAGAGCGCGGCGGCCAGCGAGGCGCCTTCCTTGATTTTGTCGCGAAGCGCCGCAAGGATCGGGCGCGTCGCGCCCATATCGGGAGACTGGATCAGCACATCAAAGGCCGCCACCAACGGCAGGCCGGCGCGCAGGAGGGCGACCAGTTCGCGATAGAACATTGTCCGCTCATTCACTGCAAAGGCCGTTGATCGAAATAAGAAACGGGCGCTCTTCAATTCACCGGCGGGCACGATATTTTCGGCGAGAAGACCGTCGCCGGCCAGCTTCTCACGGGCCTGCTTGATATCCAACGCCTCGACTAAACCTTTTTTGGCCCGACCGGCCCCATCAAATCCCCTGTATTCAAAGGTCTGCATGAAAAGATTAGTATGAAGCCCGGCCGATTGTGCGCAACAGCTCCGCGAAACTGGTCAAGCCGCCCGCGAGTTTTTCCGTTCCATCGTCCAACAGCGTGGTCATGCCGTCGCGGATGGCCAACTCGCGCAAGCTTTGACTGTTGGGGTGTTCGGCACGGATGGCATTGGCCATATCTGCGTTAACGATCATGAGCTCGAACAGCCCTGTACGACCTTTGTAACCTTCCAGGCAGGCCGGACAGCCTTGCGGCGACCACACGGCCGGCGGCGGCACGGCACAGTGGGCAGTCTTCAGTATGGCAATCTCCGCCTCAGTCAGGGTGGCCGGCCGGCGGCAAACGGCGCATAACCGGCGGATCAGGCGTTGGGCCAGCACGGCGCGCAGGCAAGCGGCCAGCAGATACGGCTCCACGCCCATATCAATCATCCGGACTACGGCGCTGGGCGCGTCATTGGTGTGGAGCGTGGTGAACACTAAGTGGCCGGTCAGTGACGCCCGAACGGCGATTTCGGCCGTTTCCAGGTCCCGGATTTCACCCACGAGGATCGTGTCCGGGTCCTGGCGCAGAATATGCCGCAAGCCGCTGGCAAACGTCAACCCGATTTTGGGCTTCACCTGGATCTGACCGATGTCCGCAAGCTGGTATTCGATCGGATCCTCAAAGGTCAGGATGTTCGACCGTGACTAGTTCAACTGATGGAGCGCCGCATACAGGGTGGATGTTTTGCCGCTCCCGGTCGGTCCGCTCACGATGATGATCCCGTTCGGTTCCAGAAGCAGACGGTCAATGTTATCAAGCATAGCCTTCGCGAGGCCCAGCCCGGCCAGGGGCAAGACCGTGGTGTTGCGGTTCAGGAGCCGTAGGACGACGCGCTCGCCTTCCGCCACCGGGATGGACGAGACGCGGATATCAATTTCACGTTCGCCGATGCGAACGCGCGCCACACCATCCTGGGGCAGGCGTTTTTCGGCAATGTCCATGTGGGCCATGACCTTGAGCCGCGATATCAGGGCGGGCTCCAGATGTTTCGGCGGCGAAGTTTGTTCATAGAGCATGCCGTCAATGCGGAAGCGGATGCGCAGGCGGGATTCGAAGGGCTCCACGTGGATATCGGAGGCGCTGGCCTTGATGGCTTCCAGCAGGATCAGGTTGATGAGCTGGGTAATGGGCGCATGCTCCGCCACCTGCAGGAGGTCGTCACTGCGGGGAGACACCTTGTTCGGGATGGGCGCATGCTCATCCAGATCACGAAGGAACTCGCGCGCGGTATCCGAGCGGCTGAAATAACTGCGCTCGATGGCGTTCATAATCACCGCTTGCGGCGCCAGTAACGGCTTTAATTCCTGGTTGAGGAGCAGTTCCAGGTGTTTCTGCGCGCTGATGGTGGTCGGATCGTGGAGCAATAGAACCGGCTGACCACGGTGCCGGATCGGCAACATGGCGTGCGCACGCGCCCATTCCACCGGCAGATCGGCGGCCAGATCGTGGGCCAGCATGGCATCATCCACTGCGGTTATCAGGTCCAGGTGAAATTTCTGCGCCAGGGTCTTTAACTGCGCCAGCTCGGCGGTGGATTCGGTTGTCTCAGGTTCAGGAGGCATGGCTTCAATTCCAATGTAGAATGTAGAATGAAGAATGCAGAATTAAAGACCAAAACACTGTCGCCTGCCCTCCGTAGCGCTCTGGCCTGCCTGCGCGAAGCCGCTCCGGCGTAGGCAGGCGCAGGAGGGTCTGTCGTCCGTTGTCTGTCATCCGTCGTCTCGCTAACCCCTTACTTCTTCCCACGGGGCTCGTTCTCTTCCAGGGGTTTGATTACCAGGTTTGTCTCCGCGTGGAACACGGTTTTCGACTTGATCATCTCGGTCAAGGCGAGCGCGCTGGCGGCATTGGTTGCCACGTGCGGCGTCACAAAGATCAGCAGGTTGCTTCGTTCCACGGATTCTTCCTTGGTGTGGAACAGCCAGCCCAGCAGGGGGATCGAACCGAGGAAGGGAATTTTTCGATCATTGAACACCGTATCCTCACGCATCAGGCCGCTGATTATAATCGTGTCGCCATCCGGCACGGTCAGGGTCGTGGTGACTTCCCGCTTGGCAATCGTGGGCGTGAAAGGCTTGCCGCCTGTAGATTCCACCAAGATGGCCTCGATGCTCGGGTTAAGCTTCATCAACACTTCGCGGTTGGGATTGATGTGCGGGGTGACGCTCAGTTTGATGCCGACATCCACGCGATCAATGTTTTCAATATAATCGCGGGCCGTGCCGGCCCCGGCCGAGACAGTGGATTTCAGAATGGGAATGTTCTTGCCGATCGTGACAGTGGCCGGCTGGTTGTTCTGGGTCCAGAGCGGGATGTTGGAGAGAATCTTGAACTTGCCCTTCTGCTGGATGGCGATAATATTAAGGAGTGCCGGGAAGCGGGGCACCACGTTCCCGTTGGCGTCCGTATAACTGCCGCGGGCCAGACCAAAGGTCAGGCCGCTGGGTACCAAGCCGCTTGTGATCTGTTGCATCAGCGTGTCGTCGCCTTCGGCCGGGCGCAGACCACCCAGGGCCACGGTGGAGCCCTCGGCAGGATTTCCGCCGGCCAGAAACTCGGCCCCCAGGGTGCTGCCGTCATTCAAAGTCAATTCGGCGATCATGACTTCCACGAGGACCTGTTGCGGGGGGAGGTCCAGCTGTTCGATCAGCTCTTTGACCATCTTGAAATCTTCCGGAGCGGCGTCCACCAGCAGGGCATTGTTGCCCGGGCTGGACTCGATGGATATTTTCTGGTTTTGCGGTTTTTCGACGCGCTTGGAAATGAGGGCTGTCAAACTCTTGGCGGCTTCGTCGGAGGATAGATATTTAAGAAAGATGGCCTGCAGATGCCCATAACCGCTCCGCGGTTCGGTGTCCATTGCGGTGATGATCCGTTTCAACTCGGCAATCTGTCCGGGGGTGCCGACCAGGATCAGGCTGTTGGAGTGGGGCGCCGCCACGACCACGGCGTCGCTGGGGAGCGACACGGCCGTGTCCCCCGCCGCGGGTTTTGGCAGGCGCCGGCGCAATTGTTGGCCCTGCGTTTCCTGCTTACTGCCGGCGCTGGTCATGGCCAGGTTTAGCTCGGCGGCAATGCCTGTGGCATCGGCAAACCGCAAAATGTAAATCTCCGTCGTGCGTGCCATGCCGGGCTTATCAATCTGCGCAATGATCTGTTCGATCCGACGGATGCTTGCGGCGGTGTCCGTGATAACCAGGTGATTGGTTGTCTCCAGGACGCCCATGGCCCCGCTCTTGCCCTGGTCCACCATGGGTTCGAGCAAACGGCGCACGTCCGCGACGCTGAGGTTGTTGATATGAATCACTTTGGTGATCACTCCGTCGGCGGGTACCTGCTCGCTTTCGCCCATGACCGGCGCAATGGGAGTTGCGCGCTTGTCGCGCGCCACGATCCGGCTAATGCCCTCGCGCTCCACAACGGCACAGCCCGCGGCCTCCAGAATGGAAATAAAAAGGGGATACACTTCGCTGAGGGGGATCTGCGGCGGTGTTACGACCGTGACTTTGCCGTCAATTTCCTTGTCAATCACAAACCGCTTGCCGGTGAGGTCGCCGACCAGCTTGACCAGGAAACGGATATCCACCTGGTCGAAGTTGAAGTTCACGAAAGCGCCGGAGACGCCGGCCGTTTGGGCGTTTTCCTCTTTCTGGGTGGGCGCCTGGGCAAATACGGCCGGGCGCTCCGGCACGGCCAGTATTACCATGCCGGCCAAACCGGCCATGCAAATATGTGCGATTCGCTTGTTCATACTGTGTCTTGAACCATCTTTCGCCGTCCGTTATCCAATTTCAGGTCTGTCGTCCGGCGTCTGTCGTCCGGTGTCCGTCCTCAGCGCGCAATGCCGCGTTCCGACGCCGATACAAATGCGATCAGGTGATCGAGTTCCGGGCAGAGGGTCAACTCCGACTTCATTTTTTCAAGGGCCGCGCGGGTGGTCAGGTTTTCCCGATAAAGGATGCGACAGGCCTCTTTCAGGGTGCGGCGGGCGGCTTCCGTCACGGCATGCCTCTGCAGACCGATGGTGTTGAGGCCGTGAATGGCGGCGGGATTGCCGTCTGCCATCATGTAAGGCGGAATATCCTGGGTGGCCTTGGAACAGCCGCCGATGATGCTCAGCCGCCCGATGCGCACAAACTGATGAATGCCGCACAGCCCGCCAATTACGGCGTTGTCCTCAATAATCACGTGGCCGGCCAGCGTACCGGCGTTGGCAATGATGACCCCGTTGCCGACAATGCACTGGTGCGCCACGTGGGAATAGGCCATGATATGACAGCGTGCGCCGACCCGGGTTACGTCCCCCTCGTTGGTGCCGGCGTTGACGGTGACATACTCGCGCAGGGTGGTGTGGTCGCCAATTTCAACGAACGTGACGGCGCCTTTGTATTTTAAATCCTGGGTCTGGGTGCCGATGCTGGCAAACGGGAAGACCGTACAGCCTTCGCCGATCGTCGTCCAGCCTTCCAGGAAGACGTGCGGCATAACGCGCGTAGCGCGCCCGATTTTAACGTGTGCGCCGACAATGCTGTAGGCGCCGATTTCAACGCCTTCATCAAGTTCGGCGCCGGGGTCCACGATGGCGGCGGGATGAATGGTCGTCATAGTTACACTTTCTGGTCCGTCAACATAAATAACAGGTCCGCTTCGGACGCCAACTGGCCGTCCACCAGTACTTGGCCGTGTGCCCGGATCACGTTTCCCCGGGTATTTAAGATTTCGACCTCAATGCGCATCTGGTCGCCCGGGGTGATCATTTTACGAAACCTGGCATTATCAACCCCCATAAATAACGGCAGAATACCATGGACGCCGGTCTTGCGGCAATGCAGGATTCCGCCGACCTGCGCCATGGCTTCCAGCTGCAAAATACCGGGCATGATGGGGGTGCCGGGGAAATGCCCCTGGAAGAACGGTTCGTTCACCGATATGTTTTTGATCCCGACAATGCGTTTTTGGTCGTCACATTCAATGATCCGGTCCACCAACAGCATGGGGTAACGGTGAGGAATGAGTTTCTGGATTTCCTGATTGGTCAGTGTTATGGCCATACGCGCTTGCTTCCTTGGATAAAGACGGCCTTCGACAACGACCGACACTTTCATTAACGTCAGTTATTTATACACGGAAGCGAGGGGTTCGCCAACTCATAAATTTCCAATGCGGCTGTTCTGACTACGTCATTATTAATTATGATCAAGACCTTGCTGCACCAAGGCGCTCCTGCCTTCGCGAAGCCCGCTTCGGTGGGCGTAGGAAGGTCGGAGCGCGTCGAAGAGCCTGCCCTGAGCAAGCGGAGCGCGTCGAAGAGCCTGCCCTGAGCAAGCGGAGCGCG
>JBDRSI010000020.1:0-2273 GCA_043825055.1 Verrucomicrobiota bacterium | reverse complement strand
AGGGCAATGACGGTGGGTAAATCGTTCGGCGTGGTGCGGGTGAGAGTCCAGACCCACGAATATGAGGTGGCCACCTTCCGCAAAGACCAGGCCTACCGCGATGGGCGCCATCCCGAGGGCGTGGTGTTCACCGACGAGCAGACGGATGCCCTGCGCCGCGACTTTACAGTGAACGCACTGTTTCTCGATCCCCTGACCGGCGCGGTGCGCGACTATGTCGGCGGCCAGGCGGATTTGGCCGCGCGCTTGATCCGGGCCGTGGGCTGCCCGGATGACCGCTTTGCGGAAGACCACCTGCGCATGCTGCGCGCCGTGCGGTTTGCGAGCACGCTCGATTTCAAGCTGGATCTCGCCACGGCCGATGCCATCCGCCGGCACGCCCCACAGATCGAAAAAGTCAGCGCCGAGCGGATTCAGCAGGAGCTGACGCGCATCCTGCTGGAGGCGCCGCAACCCGGCGCGGCGATCGAACTCCTTCAGGCAGTCGGCCTGCTCCCAGTCATCCTGCCGGAGGTCTCAGCGCTCCGGGGTCAGGAACAGCCCCCGCAGTTTCATCCCGAGGGGGACGTCTGGACACATACGATCATGATGTTGAACGCCATGCGCCAACCGGACCTGAGGCTGGCTTACGCCGTCCTGCTCCACGATGTGGGCAAACCCGGTACGGCCAAGTTCGTGGAAAACCGCATCCGGTTCGACTGTCATGCCGGCGTAGGCGCGGTCCTGGCGGAGGAAATCCTGAAGCGCCTGCGCCTGCCGAACGACGACATCAAGGCCATCGCGTTCTGCATCGGCAACCACATGCGGTTTATGGATGTTCAGCGCATGCGCAAGGCGACGCTCTGTCGGCTGGTAGGGGCACCGACATTCTCCACCGAGCTGGAACTGCATCGCCTGGATTGCGCGGCCAGCCACGGGGACATGACGAACCACGTCTTCCTGGTCGCGTTCCAGGCCGCGCGCCGCGCCGAACCGGTCTTGCCCAAGCCGTGGGTCACGGGCCATGATATCCTGCCTTTGGGCGTTCCCACTGGCCGCGAGATTGGCCGATGGAAACAGCGGGTTTACGACGCGCAGTTGGAAGGTTTGGTGGAAAACCGGGAGGCGGCGCTGGCCTGGCTCCGACGCGAGCTGGCCGTGGCAGGACAGTAATATTTTTGCCGCCTTTTTTTTTACTTGAACCGGACGCGAAAAAAGTCTTTAATTTAATAATTATGCAGGTCAAGTTCGGAACGCTTTGATCCGCGATATCAACACAAGGGGAGCACCGTTATGAAAGCTGAAAAAAAGACCAACCTATTGATCCTGTCAATTTACCGCGAGCTGGCGGAAGAATTTCTGAGCGCTTTCACCGCCGAGCCGAAGACCGAGGTGGCCATCGGCGATTTTCTGGTAACTTTTGAAATCGTCGCGGGGGATCCGAGCCAGGATCCGACGTTCGCGGAGCACCTGGCCAAGGCTGACGCCATCGCCATCGTGGTCCGCTTCCTTGATGTGCTGTCCCTGGAAAAGATCAAGAACATTTACCGTTCCCTTCCGGACCCGCTCAATATTCCCGTGGCCATTTTCATGTTGCGCGACAAGGGCGAAGCGGATTTCAAGATCAGTTGCCCCTCATGCGGTCAGAAACTTTGGCTGAGGGATACGGACATCACCAAGCGCGGCCGCTGTCCAAACTGCACCAAGCCGTTCGTCATTCTTTCGCAGGGCGATCACCTGAAATCCCAGTTGATATTACCGGACAAGGTTGAGGCATTCAAAGTCACACGCAGTAATCCCGAATCGTTCCAGACCGCTCTGATCAAGCTGTTCGGGGGCGTGCCGGCGGGCATCAAACCGGCCGATCTAAGCGTTAGCAACGAAGCGCTGAAGAACGCGACGGCCCGTATCCAGATTCAGAATACCTGACGGCACGCCCTGAAGTTAAGCACAGCGCATACTTCGGGGCACGGACCCTTTCCGCCAAAAAACCGAGATGTCTCGACTTCGCTCTACATGACCCAATAGAACTGGTCATTCCGAGCATAGCGAGGAATCTCATCTGCGGACAAGTCTGCTCAACTTACCATACCAAATGTAAAGAAGCGTTAGACGCACCGCGATAACATGAGGAGCAAGCAATGCATAAACGCGCATGGATGTGGATCGGAGGATGGTGCCTGGCGGCGGGCCTGATGGCGGGATTTGCGGGTTGCAGCAAGCCGATCAGCGACGTGGCCGACCTGGTCGTGACACTCGGATCCAAAACCAGGATGCGGTTTATCTATATCCCG
>JBDRSI010000019.1:0-11743 GCA_043825055.1 Verrucomicrobiota bacterium | reverse complement strand
CTACGAGGCCCTGCAGAAATACGGCATGGATCTCGTGGCCCTGGCGCGCCAGGGCAAGCTGGATCCGGTGATCGGGCGCGACCAGGAAATCCGCAGTGTGATCCGCATTCTCTCGCGTAAAACCAAAAACAATCCCGTGCTCATCGGCGAACCGGGCGTGGGCAAGACCGCCATCGTGGAGGGCCTGGCCCACCGCATTGTCCGCGGCGATGTTCCGGAAGGTCTCAAGGACCGGACCATTTTTTCACTGGACATGAGCTCGCTCCTGGCGGGAGCCAAATTCCGCGGCGAGTTTGAGGAGCGCCTCAAGGCGGTGCTTAATGAAATCAAGTCGGCCGCGGGCCGGATCATCCTCTTCATTGACGAATTGCACACCATCGTCGGCGCGGGGCGTACGGAAGGCTCCACTGACGCCGGCAACATGCTCAAGCCCATGCTGGCGCGCGGCGAACTGCATTGTATCGGGGCCACGACATTGGACGAATACCGGGAACACGTGGAAAAGGATGCCGCCCTGGAACGGCGTTTTCAGCCGGTGCTGGTCGAGGCGCCGTCGGTGGAAGACACGATTTCCATCCTGCGCGGGCTGCGCGAACGCTTTGAGATCCATCACGGCGTGCGCATCCAGGACGCCGCGCTGGTTGCCGCGGCGGTGCTTTCCAATCGCTATATCAGCGACCGGTTTTTGCCGGACAAGGCCATTGACCTTGTGGACGAGGCCTGTGCCTCGATCCGCACGGAAATTGACTCCATGCCGGCCGAGCTCGATGAGATTACCCGCAAGGTGATGCGCCTGGAAATCGAGGAAACGGCGCTCAAAAATGAAAAGGACAAGGCCAGCCGCGAGCGGCTGGAGGCGTTGCGCAAGGAGCTGGCCGAGCTGAAGTCGCAGGCCGATGTCATGCGCGCGCGTTGGGACAATGAGAAAAACGCCCTCGGTAAAAAGCAGGCTTTGCGCGAAAAAATCGAGAAGGTCCGCCGCGAATGCGAAGAAGCTGAGCGCGCCTATAATCTGGAAAAAGTGGCCGAATTGCGCCATGGCGTAATTCCGGAATTAGAAAATAAAATGAAGGCGCTGGATATCGCCGCGGAAGCCGGCCCGGTGCCGCTCCTGCGCGAGGAAGTGACCGATGAGGAAATTGCCGAGGTCGTTGCGCGCTGGACCAAGATCCCGCTGACCCGCCTGCTGGAAGGCGAGCGTGAGAAACTCCTGCGGCTGGACCAGGTTTTGCACGAGCGGGTCATCGGCCAGGACGAGGCTGTGCAGGCCGTAGCCGATGCCGTCCTGCGCGCGCGCAGTGGCATTAAAAATCCCCAGCGGCCGATCGGCTCCTTCATTTTCATGGGGCCCACGGGCGTCGGCAAGACCGAGCTGGCCAAGGCCCTGGCGGCGGCCCTTTTCGATACCGAGGAAAACATGGTGCGCATTGACATGAGCGAGTATATGGAAAAGCATTCGGTCTCGCGCATGGTCGGCTCGCCGCCCGGCTATATCGGTTACGAGGAGGGCGGGCAGTTGACCGAGGCCGTCCGCCGCAAGCCTTATTGCGTCATCCTGTTCGATGAAATCGAAAAAGCCCACGCCGATGTCTTCAACATCCTGCTCCAGCTCCTGGATGAAGGCCGCCTGACGGATTCCCACGGCCGCACGGTAAATTTCAAAAATACCGTGATTATCATGACCAGCAATATCGGTTCGAACTACCTGTTCGAGGGCATTGACCGCGCCGGCCATATTTCAGAAGAGGCCCGCAAGAATGTGATGGCGGCCCTGCGTCAGCAGTTCCGGCCTGAATTTCTGAACCGGGTGGACGACATCGTGCTCTTCAAGCCGTTGACCGAGGAGGAGCTGGAGAAGGTCGTGGATCTCCAAGTGGTTGAGTTGCGCCAGCGCCTGGCCGAGCACCGGGTCAAACTGGAGCTGACCGAGCCTGCCAAGCGGTTTGCGGCCCGCAACGGCTACGATCCCGTCTACGGCGCGCGTCCGCTGAAGCGTTTCCTCCAGCAGGAATTGGAAACACCCATTGCCCGGCTCCTGCTTTCGGGCGCTCCGCTGGAAGGCGCCGCGATCAGCGTGGACGTCAAGGACGAGCGCCTGGCTGTTCAACTGGTGCCGCCCGCCGCGGAGCCGGCTCCGCGCAAGAAAAGCAGAAAATGAACTGCGGATCTCCTTTGGCGGTTAAATCTTCCGACGCCCGATGGCTCACAGCGGCGTGAAACGGATGCGTTCGGCGTCGCAACGGCATTGGGCCATAATGTGCATAAGCGCCAGCGTTTCCCGCGGATCTACAAACGGCACGGTTCCCGTCCGAATGGCGCGGGCAAAATCGCGATACACATCCACCTCAAATTGCTCATTGATCGGTATGGTTTCTTCCTTGAAGGCGATCTGATCGGACGGATATTGCCGATTGGCGCCGGCTAGTTTTCGATCCAGCCATTTAGGCTTTAACGCGGCTCTGGAGAACCGGCGCACATACAGTGTATCGAATTGGCCCGTCTTGAGGGTAATTACTCCGGTTGTGCCGATTACTTCCATGGTATACAAGGCCTGCGCGCATGCCTGATTAATATCCACCTCGCCAATCAACCCCTGTTTTGTTTCAATCACGATCTTCACCACGTCCTCGGCGTCCCCCAGGCTGGCAACCCGTCGCAAATTGCAAAATACGCGTCGCACGTCATATCCGACCAACTGCAGAACCTGGTCCAGCGCATGGGCGCCATAATTGTTCAACATGCCGCCGCCGTATTTTCGCAGGCTCTGCCAATCGTTGCGGCGCGAAAAGTTAAACATGCCCCGGCGGACATGATAAACCGTTCCGATCTTGCCGGCGGCAATTAGACGGCACATGTGCTGAAAATAAGCGGCAACCCGATGCGGCTGATATACGGTCAATAGCCGATGGCAGGCGCGGGCCGTCCGCACAATATATTCGCTGTCACGGACGGTTGCCGCCATGGGTTTTTCCAGCATGACGTGCAGTCCATGGTGCAAGGCGGCGGATGCCATTGGCCGGTGAAGATGTGTCGGTGCGGCAATGGCCACGGCTTGCAGGCCGTTCATTTTCAGCAAACGCCTGTAATCCGCGAACGCGGCGCACCGGTACTCGCGCTCAGCCTCTGCGCGCCGGTCGCACTCCGGGTCCGCCACACCGACCAATTCAAACTCCGCGTGCTTGGCGAGGGTTGCACAATGAAATCGCCAGCCGATGCGGCCCAGACCAATGACGCCAATTTTCAGCTTTGCTTTGCTCATAGTTGTTTGGTCTCCTTGTTGTTCATGAATTGTCAGAAACTCGTTGTAAGAAATCCGCCTATGCGACCTTCCTGCGTCCACCGAAGTCCCGAGGCGCTTCGCGCTCGGGATGAAGGCGGGTGCCGCTACGGCGGACAAGGCTGCCACTAATAACAGTGTTCTGTCCCGGGGAAGGTTCCCTTTTCGACATCGGCCTTATAGGTTCCGAAGGCCTTTTTCATTTCGGCGCTGAGGTTGGCATAGCATTTAACAAATTTTGGGGTGAACTCGCTGAAGAGACCTAAGAGATCGTGCGTGACGAGAATCTGGCCGTCGCAATGGGGGCCGGCGCCGATGCCGATGGTCGGCGTCGGAACGGTCCGGGTAATTTCCTCGCCGAGGGCCGGCGGCATACATTCGAGGATCATGGCAAATACGCCGGCCTCGGCCAGCGCCTGAGCATCATGCAAGAGAGTTTGAGCTTCGGCCGGTTTTTTGCCCTGGACCTTGTAGCCGCCCATGGCATGAATGCTCTGCGGCGTGAGCCCGATGTGGCCTAACACCGGGATGCCGTTTTCAATGAGCGCTTTTACCGTGGGCGTGCGGAAGGCGCCGCCTTCGATTTTCACGGCGTCGGCGCCGGCTTCCTTGACGAAGCGGCCGGCATTTTCAATGGCCTGTGAAATAGACGCCTGGTAGGACATGAAGGGCATGTCGGCCACAACCAGGGCGGACTTGACGCCGCGTACCACGGCGGCCGTATGGTGGAGCATTGCCTCCATGGTTACCGGCAAGGTGTCGGCGTAGCCAAGCATTGTCATGGCCAGGGAGTCGCCCACCAGCAGTAGCGGCAGGCCCGCTTCGTCAAGCAGGCGCGCAGTGGTGTAGTCGTAGGCCGTCAGGCAGGCAAACTTGGCCCGGCCTTTTAAGGCCTTGATTTTGCCGGCAGTCCATTTGAATTCGGTGGTCATGGTGCATGTCCGATAAATAGAGGTCAGAAGTCAGAAATCAGAGGTCAGTAGTCGGAATTACATTTCGAACTATTTGGCCTGATCTTGTTCATCTTTGTCTTTCCGATTCCTGTTTCTTGCTGCTCTTTGCTTTCTGATCTCTGACTTCTGACCGCTGATCTCTGCTTTAACTACCATTTCTTTGCAAACAAAATCACCTTGTGCGGATCGCTCAGGCCGGCAAGCACGTCGGCGACCGTGCCGATTTGGCCCGGAATTACCAAGTCTGGTCGGATATCGCACAAGGGCTGGACCACGAACCGGCGCTGGGCCCAATGCGGATGGGGGATCACAATGTGCTGTTCCCGGACCTGCAGGCCGTCCGCATAAATAATGTCAATATCCATGGGGCGGGGCGCGTTTATTACCGTGTTTGGCACACGGCCGATTTTCTGCTCCATGAATTGAAACGTCTGCATAAGCTGGGACAGGGAAATCAGCGTCTTGACGATCAGAATGGCATTCAGAAAATTAAGCGCCTGGAATTCCGGGGGTACATCCACCGGCTCCGTCTCATAAACCGGCGATTGATCTGCCGACACGATGCCGGGACTGTTCAGAATAATGGCCTTGGCATTTTTCAAATGCGCCAGCCGATCCCCCATATTGCTTCCCAGGCTCAGTCCCACTTCCATGAATTTTATTCCTTGATGTCCAGGACGTCCAGCATGCTGTAAAGTCCCGGTTTGCGCTCCGCCACCCATGCGGCCGCGCGCAGGGCGCCCATCGCAAAACAGTCGCGACTGCTCGCGCGGTGGGTCAGCTCCAGCCGTTCCCCCTCAGAGGCGAAGAGAATGGTATGATCGCCCACCACGTCGCCTGCCCGAACGGCGTGAATGCCGATTTGCGCTGCCGGACGTTCCCCCACCAGACCCTGCCGGCCATGGGCCGCTACGTCGTCCAGTTTGAGGCCGCGTGCGGCGGCGGCCGTTTCCGCCAACCGCAGGGCGGTCCCGCTCGGCGAATCTTTCTTGTGGCGGTGATGAGTCTCGATGATCTCGATATTGTAGTCGCCCAGGGCGCCCGCGGTTTTCCTGACCATGGCAAACAGGAGATTCACGCCAAGGCTCATATTGGGCGCCCAAACAATGGGAATATGGGCGGCGGCTTTCCGGATGGTCTCCGTTTCCGCTCCGTTCAAGCCGGTGGTGCCGATAACCATGGGTTTCGTCAGTTCTGCCGCCAGCGTCGCATGCCGGGCGGTGGCCGAGGGGAAACTGAAATCCACGAGCACATCGGCCTTTTGAAAAGCCTTGCGGCTGTCGGCTGTCAGTAGTAAGCCGATATCCGCGATGCCCGCGGTGATCCCGACGTCTTTGCCCAGGAGCGGGCATTGCTCCGCTTCCACGGCCCCAACCATGTGCAGGTTCGGCAAACGGGATGCGCACCGGATAAGGGCTTGGCCCATGCGCCCGGCCGCGCCCAGGATGGCTATCTTTAGTGTGGCTGGCGGATGGTTGGTATTTGGCATGATGGTGTTCCTTGGAAGGCCCCGAAGCGGGGCAACAAAAACCTTGGATTCCCGATCAGGTCGGGAATGACAAACAACGTCTATCCATTCTGTCATTCCCGCGAAAGCGGGAATCCAGAATACGTGCAACTTTGAATTTCCTTAGCATCAATTTAGATCAACTTCACATTCCGCAGGGTTTCGGCCAGCCGGTTTTTCAGGGCCGGACTCATGGCACATAGGGGCAGGCGATATACTTCCTCAATCCGCCCCATCATTGCCAGGGCCGCTTTGACCGGGATGGGGTTGGTATCCAGAAAAATGTCACTGAACAACTGGAAATAAGTTTGGTGCAGGCGCCGGGCTTCTTCCCAGCGGCCGCCCAGCGCGGCGTGAACCAGGTCGGCCACGGGTTTGGGCGCAAGGTTGCCGGCCACGCTGATGACGCCCTTGGCGCCCACCGCCATCATGGGTAGCGTCAGCGGATCGTCACCTGAGAGCACGCACAGATCGCATAGCGCCAGGATCTGGCTCACGCGCGGCACACTGCCGGCGGCCTCCTTCACGGCTTTGATATTCGGATGTTGTGCCAGCCGGGCAACAGTGTCCAGCGCGATTTCCACGCCACAGCGGCCGGGAATATTGTATAGGATCACCGGCAGACCCAAATCGGCGATGGCGCTGAAATGGCGATAAAGCCCCTCCTGGTTGGGTTTGTTGTAATAAGGCGACACCTGGAGCGTGCCATCCGCGCCGGCCCGCATGGCAAACCCGGTAAGTTCCAAGGCCTCGCGGGTGGAATTGGCGCCGGTGCCGGCAATGACTTTGATTCGGCCGCGGCAGGTTTCCACGGCGGTCTCAATGACTTTTTTATGTTCCTCGTTATCCAGGGTGGGGGATTCCCCCGTTGTGCCGACGGGCACGATGCCGTCCATGCCGCCCTGGATTTGCAGTTCGATCAGCTCTTTAAGTTTGCCGTAGTCCACCCGGTTATCTTTGGTAAACGGAGTGACGATAGCAGTATAGGCGCCTGCAAACATGACGACGTTCCTCCTGGTAAATTAAAACGCAAACCGTCCATCGCCGGGGGGATTCATGGACGGTCTTTATCGAAAGGACAAACTATGGCAATGCCCCGTCAAGTCAAGCGAAAAAACAATAGGAATTACGTTTTTTTCTTGCTTTCTGCGGGGTCTTGTATATATTAACTATGAAAAAGTTCAGCGATCAGCCCGACAATACGACAACAACTACACAATGGAAGGAATTTTACCATGGAAACGCAGTGTGCGAAAGAAACCTCCAACATGGCGGTCTGGTCCCTGATCTTGGGGATTGCGTCGCTGGTCTTTTGCTGTCTGCCGCTGGCCATCCCGGCCATTATTTGCGGGCACTTGGCGCGCTCACGGATCGAGCAGATACCCGAGGCGGCGTCCGACCGCGGCATGGCAATGGCTGGACTCATAATGGGCTATGTGAGTGTGGTAGCGTTTATATTGGCCTGTATCCTTGGCATTATCACGGCCCTGACTATCCCGGCGGTCATCAAGCTGCGGGGCGACACGCAGCGCAACGAGTGCAGGGAGAATCCGGTTCAATTTCAGTGCCTGTCCCGCCAAAGCTTTAGCGGCGGGGGAAGCTTCTGAGCGAAGGGCAATGTCTGGCGGACAACATTTTTTGATTGTGGCCAACGTCTGCCTTATAGTATAATGGCAGTAAACCAACAAGGAGGTGGGTCATGATGGAAGGAAAAGTGGACGTAAAATTCGGCGAGTGGATTCAGCAAGGCTGGGAATTGTACAAGGCCAATATCGGCGTCTGGATTGTCGCCTCCCTGCTGGCGATCGTCATCAGTGTTGCCACATTAGGCCTTCTCAGCGGGCCGATGATGGCCGGCTTGGCCTGGATGGCCCTGGTGCTTGTGGATCGGAAAGAACCCAAGCCGCAGATGGGCGACGTGTTTAAGGGGTTTGATTATTTTCTCCAATCCTTTCTCTTTTTCCTGGTTTGGGGAATTATCATGCTGGCGATTTCGTTCGTCAGTTTAATCCCCTGCATCGGCGCGCTGGTGGTTATCGTTGTTTCCATCGCGCTCAACACGGCCCTGATGTTTGGCCTGTTCCTGATCGTGGATAAGAAGATGGAGTTCTGGCCGGCCTCCATGTTGAGCCTGAACGTGGTGAAACCGAATTTCTTTCCATTCCTCGGTCTGCTGGTCGTGGCCATGCTGATCGGCCATGTTGGCGCGATCGCCTGCGGGATTGGCGTCATTGTCACCATGCCCATCACGGTCTGTATCCTGGCAGTGGCCTATCGGAATGTGTTTGGCGTTCAGGCCGCGGCGGTTTGATCAGTAACGAATCAGTTCCTGGCAAGGGTGATAGGGTGCATCATAATTGCACAGCTTGGCGGTGCGCCCTTATGGAGTGCGGTGGCTTGACACCGCTTTCACGTGTTGTCTTGAGTGGGATGTCCTATGAAGCAATGGGCGCATGCCCCTGCGCACCGATTAACTGAAGTCGGTGCTTATATGGTGACATGCGGAACATATTTGAAACAGCACTATCTGAATCAGGCTGCCCGCCTGACTCTTGTGCATGACCTGCTACTCGAGCTTGCGGAGGAATATGGATGGCGGCTTCAGGCATGGGCCGTTCTTTCTAATCATTATCATTTTGTAGCCCATTCACCGGATAAGCCGGCGACATTACCGACGTTCTTGAGCAAGCTGCATACCCTGAGCGCACGGGAGCTGAACCAGTCTGACGCCGCTCCTGGGCGGCGGGTTTGGTTTCAGTATTTTGATTCTCACATCAGCTTCCAGCGGTCGTATCTGGCTCGACTTCATTATGTCCACCAGAATCCCGTGCACCATCGGGTGGTGCAATGTGCCATGGATTGGCCGTGGTGTTCGGCACGCTGGTTTGCGCAAAATGCCGATACAGCGTTTCAAAAGACCATACAGCGTTTCAAGACCGACCGGTTGAATGTGTTGGATCAATTTGAGGCAATCAAGTGCGAAGTGGTGGGATTGGCCGGAGAGGGAATGAAGCCGTGACAGCGGTGTCAAGCCACCGCACTCCACAGATTTGTTGCATTAACCATACTGGGACGTCAGGCCGAAATCGCGCGACCAAGCCAGCGAGGAGTATATCCCAGATGGGCCTCTTGTGGAACGTGGAGCGTCCCGGCCGCGCCGGCGGATATCGAGCCGTGCTGGCTCGCCACTTACCGCCGGCGCTAATTGCCGGCGGAGTCCTGCTGGCGGTGGCCCTCCTGAGGCTGGATCGAATTCCCTGGACGATTTGCACGTTCCTCCGCATTACCGGCTATCCCTGTCCCAGTTGCGGGCTGACCCGTGGTTTTATTGCCATGGCCCACGGTCAATGGCTGGCCGTCCTGCATACGTGCCCTTTAGCGGCGTTGCTCTATGCCGCTACGGCGCTGGTATTTGCCGTTAACGCGGCGGCCCTGCTGTGCGGAGTGCGTTTGACTCCTGGCCGTTGGCTCAAGTGGCGCACGCGCGCCTGGGTGGTCTTCCTTTGCTTTTTCGGTTTACTGATCCTGCTCAATTGGTTATACAGGCTGGCGCTGGGGCTCAAATGAAGCGGACGCCGGACGACAGATGACAGACGACAGGAACGATATCAAAGGGTCAAGGCTGATGTTTGATTCTTTTTCTGACTGATCGCTGACCTCTGACCTCTGGCGTCTGATCTCCGGCGAGCGTTCGCTGATAACTGATGACTGATCACTAATAACTGGCTGCCCATGGATTCTATTGATCAAATCCTAACCGTCTGGCTTCAAGACGTGTTCCGCCAGACGTTTCCCGGCGCGGGTGATTTTGCCGATGTAGCCGCCGTGGCCGCCACGGATGCGGCGTTTGGCGATTACCAATGCAATGCGGCCATGGCCCTGGCCAAGCAAATGAAAAAGCCGCCGCGCGCGATTGCCCAGGCGGTGGTGAATCACAAGCCCTGGCATGCAGCCGTTGCCGCCCTGGCTCTGGCCGGACCGGGGTTCATCAATATCCGACTGCGCGATGATTGGCTTGCCGAAAGGCTCGAATCAATGGCGCGTGACGAGCGCCTGGGTGTGTCGGCCGCCGGCGCGGGTCGCACGGTCGTTCTGGATTACTCCAGCCCGAACGTGGCCAAGCCGATGCATATCGGCCATATCCGTTCAACCGTGATCGGCAACGCCCTGGACCGGCTCTACCGCTTCCTGGGCTATCGCATCATCGCCGACAACCACCTGGGCGACTGGGGCACGCAGTTCGGCATCCTGATCATGGGATATCGTCATTTTGTTGACCGGCAAAGACTGAGCGCGGTGCCCATCGAGGAACTGGAACGCATCTATGTCCTGAGTTATGAAAAGTCCGAGGCCAGCGCGGAGTGGAAAGACCAGTGCCGGCAGGAGCTGGTCAAACTGCAAGCGGGCGATCCTGAAAATCTTTTGCTGTGGAAACAGTTTGTGGACCTTTCGATTGCCGAGTTTGAGCATATATACCGGCGGCTGGGGGTGAAGTTCGACCTGACGCGTGGAGAAAGTTTTTACCATGACCGCTTGCCGGCCACGATTGCACGGCTCGAACAGCAGGGCTTGGCCCGGGAAAGCGAAGGTGCCCTGGTGGTGTTTCTTGAGGAGGAAAAACTGCCCGTCTGCATTGTCCGCAAGAGTGACGGTGCCTTCAATTATGCCGCGACCGATATCGCCACGGTCTTGAGTCGGGTCGAGGAGTTCCAGCCGGAGCTTGTTATATATGTGACCGACGAGCGCCAGCAACTCCACTTTGCGCAAATTTTCGCCATCTGTAAACGGTTGGGTGTCCCAACGCGCCTGGAGCACGTCTGGTTCGGGCTGATGCGCCTGCCGGAGGGCACGTTTTCCACGCGCCAGGGTAATGTCATCAAACTGGAAAAACTGCTGGACGAGGCCGAGAGTCGGGCGCTGGCGGTGGTCAGGGAAACCAGCCCGGAGATGCCGCCGGCCCAGCAAAAGGAAGTAGCTCGGACCGTGGGGATCGGCGCGGTGAAATACGCGGACCTCAGCCAGAACCCGCAGAGCCTGGTGACCTTCAGTTGGGATAAGGCCTTGGCGCTGAACGGCAATTCCGCGCCTTACCTTCAGTATGCCTATGCCCGTATTCGGAGCGTGGAAGACAAATACCAGGGCCAGTTTCCGGACAAGGATCCGGCTGCCTTTCCGCTGGCCTTGCGGAAGAGCGTGGAACGCCAACTGGCGGTGCACCTGGTGCGGTTTGCGGAAATCGTGCCGTTGGCGGCGCGTATGGCCCGGCCCAGCGCGCTGGCCGATTATCTATACGAACTGGCGGGTCTCTACAACAGCTTCTATCAGAATGTGCCGTTTCTCAAGGCGCCCGAGGGTGTCCGTGAAAGCCGCGTGCGGCTGTGTGGTCTTGTGGCGCGGGTGCTGAGGCAGGGGCTTCATCTCCTGGGCATTGAGACGCCGGAAAGAATCTGAAGAAATGCAGAATGCAGAATGCCGGAAAAACAATTCTTCCACCCGCGCCCAGGCGGCGGCGATCATAGAGCGCTGGCTCGCTACCGGTGATTTCCCCAATCTGATGCTGGAGGGCGTCCGCGAACATCGTGCGTTTCTCATGGAGCTGGTCTATGGCATGGTGCGCTGGAAGCGGCTCCTGGACTGGGTTGTTGCCCGTTATGTGCGGCGCTCGCCGAATCCCTCCCAGCAAGCGTTCCTGCTGGTTGGCTTATATCAGCTCCTGAAGATGACCGAAGTGGCGTCGTATGCCGCGGTCCACGAAACTGTGGAAGCCGCGAAAGCGGCCCTCGGCGCGCGTCAGGCCGATTTTGTGAATGCGATTCTGCGCCGGACCTTGCGCGAAAAGGATGTCCTTCTGGCGGAATTGGATCGCCAGCCGCTGGGAATCCGGCAATCCCATCCGGATGAACTGCTGGAGCGCTGGATGCGGCATTTCGGGCTTTCTCCCACCGAAGCCTTGTGTGCTTGGAATAATCAGCGTGCCGATGTAATTATCCGTGTCAACCAGTTGAA
>JBDRSI010000018.1:0-10555 GCA_043825055.1 Verrucomicrobiota bacterium | reverse complement strand
CGATGGCCTCGGCATTCACGGTTTGAATGAAGCCGGTGCGGTGGGCTGTAGCCGGCTCACGAATGGTGGCAGAAGGCAACCGTGCCGGATTGTCCAGCGCGCGCGGATCGCCGCCATGCAGGCGCACCATGGTCTTCAAGCGCTCCAACGCCTCGCCGGACTGAAGTTTGGCGCGGAGCTGCTCCAGCGCCTGCTTTCGATCAGCGGCTACGCGGCCCATCATGAGCATGCGCGCGCCAAGCTCAAGGGTAAGCGCCACTACGTCCGCCGGCCCGTTTCCCCGCAGGACGTCCACGCTTTCCGCCACTTCCAGGGAGTTGCCGACCGCGCGGCCCAAGGGCTGATTCATATCCGTGATGAGTGCCGCGATGCGCAGCCCCAAGCGCCGCCCCGTTGTGACCAGTGCGCGCGCCAACGCTTCGGCATCCGCGCGCGTCGTCATAAAAGCGCCGTGCCCCCATTTCACGTCCAGCACCAGTCCATCCGGATGGGCCGCCAGTTTCTTGCTTAAAATGCTGGACACAATCAAAGGAATCGAGGGCACGGTGCCGGTTACATCGCGGAGCGCGTAAAGTTTGTTATCGGCGGGGACGAGGTTATCCATGGCGCGGATAATCGAACAGCCGCAGGTATTCAGCACATGGAGAAAGGCGGCCTCATCGAGATCAGTGCGGTAACCGGGGATGGATTCCAACTTGTCAATGGTTCCGCCGGTAAGCCCCAGGCCACGTCCGGCGATCATGGGCACGGCGATGCCGCAACAGGCCACCAGCGGCGCCAGGACCAGTGACACCTTGTCGCCGATGCCGCCCGTGGAATGCTTGTCAATCTTGGGGTTGCAAAGCGATGAAGTGTCCAGCGTGATGCCTGAGGCCAACATGTTCCGGGTCAAGGCCACGGTTTCGTCAAGGGACATGCCTTGGAGCGTGATGGCCATGGCCAGGGCGGCCATCTGGTAATCGGGGATGGCGCCGCTGGCGTAGTCCCGGATAAAGAAGCCGATTTCCTCGTCCGCCAGGGCGCGGCCATCGCGTTTTTTTTCAATAATCCATTGCGGAACCATGGTTTATTCAGTATAGTACCAAATATAAGTATGTCAATGACCGTAAGACCGGCTGGTTGTTGTGCATCCGAATGAAAACAGTTAACCTTTCGACGCGGCGCTCTGCGCCTTGCTCAAGGTTAACCCTGAGCGAAGGCCTGTCTTCAGGCCGAAGTCGAAGCCCGAAGAGTGAATGATTCATGATCGTTCATGAATCATTCAGGTTAAGAGTGTTTTTTTTTGAAAGGAGAGCTGGCATGAAATGGATCCTATGGTTGCTCAAGGGCTGGCGGCTGGTGCCGGGCGGGTTGGTGTGCGCGGTGCTGATGCTGGCGGGTTGCGAAGGCGGTGGCGACAGCCATCTGAGTGACGGCCATGATTTCGGCCCGAATGATCCAGACCTGTATGTGGCGCTGGGCGACAGTATTACCGCCGGCTCCGGTCTTGCCAATCCCAACGACTGTTACAGCGTCAAGCTGGCCGGCATGCTCAACAAGACCGTGATCAACAAGGGATTTCCCGGTTATTCCTCCAGCGAAGCCCTGGATATGCTTTATCCGATCCTGGATGATTACCAACCGGGTTATATGCTGATCCTGATCGGGGTCAACGATTTGATCATGGGCTATGGCACAGAAGTGGCCGCCGTAAACATCCAGATCATGGTCCAGGCCTGCAAGGACAACAAGACCATCCCCGTGATTGCCACCCTGACGCCGACTTTCGGTAGCTATGCGCGCTTGTCCGGCGATGTGGGAGTGCTGAATGATAAAATTAAACAGATTGCCTCGGATTTTGATGCCGCCTTGGTTGACCTTAACAGCGCGTTTGACAACGATCTGATCTACATGCAGACCGACGGGCTCCATCCCAATGAAACCGGTCATGCCCTGATGGCCATCACGTTCTACGACGTGGTGAAATAGGATAGTTCCGCTGGAATGCCGGCCTTCAGAAAATACGCGGGTTAATTTTTCACGTTATCGGGTCCCATCCGTGACCAAGTAGTTTTCCGCAACAACTGTCTCTATGCTTCAAACCCATAACAACCCGGCTGCGTTTCCGGAAACTGCGGATATCGACACCGCGTCCGATGATTATGCCGGGCGGTTTGCCGGCGCGGTCGGCGCCTGGATGCTGAAGATCCAGGAAGTCGCCGTCCTTGATCTGCTCCAGGACCATCCCGGCGTCCCGACTCTCCGGGAGGTCGGGATCCTTGATGTCGGCGGCGGCCATGGCCAATTGGCCATTCCGCTCTGCCGGGAACAGTATCCGGTGACGGTCGTCGGCAGTGCGGAAGTCTGTCGCCGGCGGATTGCCGCCCTTGTGGATGCGGGCCAATGCCGGTTCCAGGTGGCGGACGTATTGAAACTCCCTTTTGCCGACCGGTCTTTTGACACTGTCCTGTGTTTCCGGCTGGTGACCCACTGTGCGCGCTGGGAGGAACTCATTGGCGAACTCTGCCGGGTGGCCGCGCGCGCCGTGATCGTTGATTATCCCACGAGCCAGAGTCTGAATTGCGCGGCCCCGCGTTTGTTCGGCGCCAAGAAAAAGCTGGAGGGCAATACGCGCACGTTCCGCCTGTTTCGTCACGAGGAAATCGTCGAAGCATTCGCCCACCATAGCTTTGTTCCCGGCCGGCGGAGCGGCCAGTTCTTCTTGCCCATGGTCCTGCATCGCCGCCTGAAATGCCGGCCGCTTTCCGCCGCGGTGGAAGGCCTATTGCGCCAAGCCGGCCTGGTCCGGCGTTGGGGTTCGCCGGTCATTCTGGAACTGCGGCGGCGTGAAGCCGCCACGTTCGAGATCAGCCAGCCGCCCTGCACAATCCCCGCCGGCGCTCGTGTGCTGGTTACCGGCGCGACCGGGTTTACCGGCGCCCTCCTGACCCGCAAACTGGTGCGGGCCGGTCTGGAGGTGCATGCCATTGCCCGGGCCTCCTCGAATCTGGAAGCGCTCCGCGATCTGCCCATTCGTTGGCATCGGGGCAATGTGTTTGACGAAGCCGTGGTGGCCGAGGCTATGCAGGGTGTTGACTATATTTTTCACGTGGCGGCGGCTTATCGGGAGGCCAGGTATGCCGACGCCATGTACGCCCAAGTGCATGTGCTCAGCACCCAGCTCCTGGCCCGCGCGGCCCTGAAGAATCCCGCGTTCAAGCGGTTTGTGCACGTCTCCACGGTGGGGGTCCACGGCCATATTGCCAACCCACCGGCCGACGAGCTCTATTCCATGCGCCCGGGCGACATCTACCAGCAGACCAAGGCGGATGCCGAGCTGTGGCTGAGGGATTTTGCCCAGAAGAAACCATTGCCCTACACCGTGATCCGGCCGGCGGCCATTTACGGGCCGGGCGACAAGCGCCTGCTGAAATTTTTCCGGATGGCCGCGCACCGGATCCTGTTCCTGCTCGGACACGGCCAGTGCCTGTATCACCTGATTCACGTGGATGATCTCACCAACATCATGATCTTGGCGGCGACGCATCCGGCCGCCCGGGACGAAATTTTCATTTGCGGCAACCCGGACTGTGTAACGCTCGACCAGATGGCGCGGATCGTGGCCGGCGAGCTGGGCAACCGATTTCGCCTTGTGCGCCTGCCGGCGTTCCCGTTCTTTCTGGCTGCCGATGTGTGCGAATGGGTCTGCCGTAAGCTGGGCGTCGAGCCGCCCATCCACCGGCGGCGACTGGCGTTCTTCACCAAAGATCGGTCATTCAACACGCGCAAACTGCGGGAAAAACTGGGGTACCAGACGCGCTATTCCAACGAGGCGGGCCTGATTCAGACTGCCCGCTGGTATTGCGAACAGGGCTGGCTCAAACGGCGCGTCTGATTGTCAGAGATCAGAAGTCAGAGGTCAGCGGTCAGATCAAAAGACAGAATGCATCATTCTGACTTCTTGCTTCTGGCAAGGCTTTCCTTATTCTGATCTCTGGTTTCTGACATCTGATCTCTGACCTCTGACTTCTGACTTCCGGCGCCTGGCGCCACGGCGCTTTTATCGAACATGTAGACAATGCCGCCGACGGCCGTCATCAGGGTCGTCAATACGGATACGACAAAGGAGATGATAAAGGCCTGCGAAGAGGGCACGCCCACCAGTGCGAAGAATGCCACAAAACTGCCTTCGCGAACGCCGATGCCGTTAATGGATACCGGCAATATGATGAGCAACATCATGAGCGGCACGAAGATAAAGTAATAGGTCACCGACACATGCACTCCGAAGCTCGCGGCAACCGCGTAAAAAACCAGGATCCTCAGTATCTGCACGAACATAGTGAGCAAAAACGACATGCAGAGCGCTTGCGGATATTGCCGGTACTGTAAACATGACACGATCCACCGGCGCACCTGCCGGATGATTTTCCTGTCCGCCACCCGTTGGATAATCCGACGGTCCACCCAGTGAATGAAATCGTTATGAAACAAGAGCGCGATGGCCAGGACGCTTCCCCCGGCTACGCCGGCGACAATCAGGCGCGCATTTGCCAGGCCGAAGGTATCGCCAACCATCCAGACGCTGACGCATCCCAGGAAAACCAGCGACAGCGCGCCCATGAGCCGGTCAATCACCATGGATGTCACCGCCAGTGAGACGTTGGCAGTGCTCTTTGAAAGATAATATCCCCGCACGATGTCGGCGCTGACGCTGGAGGGCAATACCAGACCCCAGAATCCGCCGATGTAGTTGATCACCAGCAGGCGCCAAAACGTGATGGGCGAGCCTTTGGCCCGCAGGAGCAGGAGCCATTTGCTTACGCTCAGGATGCGCTCGGCCAGTAGGAGGCCCACGGCCGCGGCAAGCAGGCCCGGGTTGGCGCGTCCGGCCAGCTCCAGGCTTCCCCGCCAGTCAACCAGGCGCAATGTAAAAAACAGCAACAGCAGGCTGACGCCGAATTTCAATAATTGTTTAATGCCTGCTTTGGTCATGGTCGCGATGGTAGCCCGACCCCTGGACGGCATCAAGCCATAATTGCTGGCGCGGGCGCCTGTGCATTTATGCTTTAATGTTACTGGTAGGCTTGTTACAGTGAGCCCATGGTTCCGATGCGTTTATTTGCGGCATGGGCTGTTTGCCTGCTGCTGGGGTGGCCGGGATTGCTTGGCTGTCAGCGCCAGCCAGCCCCTTTTAAACCGGCGGTCGATCCCGGTGAGACGATTTACTTTGTACCCGTGCGCGAGAAAGTCATCGCCCTGACCTTTGATGACGGCCCCAATGAGCCGGCTACGGGCCTGATTCTGGATGCGCTCAAGCGCTACCAGGTCAAGGCCACCTTTTTCCTGATCGGCGCCAATGTGGAGCGCTACCCGGAAACTGCCCGGCGCATCAAGGCCGAAGGCCATCTCATCGGTAACCATACTGCCCGCCATTCCAGGTTCGATCAAAGCACCGCGTCCGCCATTGCCCAGGATATCGCCGATGGCCAGCGTGCGATCGAGACCGTAACCGGCGTTACGCCCTTATGGTTCCGGCCGCCCTATGGAATCAGCGGCCCGGGCATGGAGGAGGCCTGCCGGGCACAGGGCTTGGCTATTGCGGGCTGGTCGGCCGACGCCAATGACTGGAACCCGCATCCCGTCGAGAAACTTGTGGCCAGCATTGTCTCGCAGGCGACGTCTGGCGACATCCTGCTCCTGCACGATGGCTGGGAGACCCGCCCGGGCGCCGACCGGCAGAATACCGTAGAGGCCGTGCCGCTGATCCTCGCAAAGCTTAAAGCGCAGGGATTCCGGTTCGTGACCGTGCCGGACCTCCTGCGCGTCGCCGGGTGTCCGGTGGCGGAATTTAAAAATGGCGCCCGTCTGCTGGGCCTGCAGATTCCTGCCCAGCCCCTGCCGCCGGGCGAAGGATTCTGGGTCCGCTATTTCTGGGATGTGCCGAGCGGCTGGGACAACCTGACGTCCGAAGTTTTTGTGCATTATACCACTCCGGATGGAAGCATGCAGTTCCAGGATGATCATGAGATTCCGCGGCTTGGCGATGTCCGTGACCGGGTCTTGAAGCATCTGGTCATCGTGCCACGGAAGGCGCCACTCGGCCGGTACCAGGTGCGCTTCGGCTTGTTTAATCCGCAGATCCGGGACTGGCGTCACCGCGTTCCCGTCCGTTCCACGTTCCGGCAAAAGCAGGGTGCCGTGATCATCCCGGACGTATTGGACGTGAACCAGGCGGCCAAACCATGAAGGCCCGAGGCTGTATCCGTAATCTAAAGAATTTGCCCGCTAAACACGCGAAAAGAACGCTAAATTTAAAAGGAAAATTTTTTCGCGTCCTTTCGCGTGTTTCGCGGGCAATGTGCTGGCTGCTTTTCCTTTCTTTTTTCTGTTACGGTTTCTAACGGTTGATATTAATTATATGTCCAACCCAACTGACATTTCATTGCCACGCGTCAGTGTCGCGGTCATTAATTTCAACGGGGCCGCTACCCTCCGGCCGACCCTCCAATCGGTCTTTGCCCTCCAGCATATCCGCCTGGCCGAGGTGTTCCTGGTGGACAATCATTCCGAGGATGACTCCCTCGCGCTTGTGCGCCGGGACTTTCCCGGTGTCCGGGTGATTGGCCTGCCCGAAAACCGTGGGCCGAATCCGGCGCGCAACGAAGGTCTGCGGCGTGCCACGGCCAATTGGATTCTGATCATGGATAACGACATCGTTTTGGCTAATGACTACGTGATGCGGCTGGCCGAAGTGTTCCGGGCGCATCCCGAAGCAGGCGCTGTCAGCGGCCAGATCCGCCTGCATGACCAGCCGGATAAAGTCCAGTATAACGGGATTACCCTGCACTATGCCGGAGAAATTGCCGCCCGGCCTTTAGATGCGTGCGGAACGGTCAGGGTGCCGTGCGTATCCGCAGGCGCCGCGCTGTTTGATTGCCGCCGCACGCTGGCGGTGGGCGGGTTTGATGACGATTTTATTTTCGGGTGGGAAGACGGGGACTTGACCTTTCGCCTGTCGCTGGCAGGGTATCCCTGCTACCTGGCGTCCGAGGCGAAAGCCTATCACCTGCGGCGCGCGCGCGGCAGAAAATGGGTTCGGTATCAAACGCGCAACCGCTGGTGGTTCATGCGGAAAAATTATGACCGGCGCACGTTCTGGCTGGTCCTGCCGGCGGCCTTCAGCCTGCAGGTCTGCGCCGGGTGTTTTTGCCTGGTCAAGGGGCAGGGGGGCGCGTTTCTGAAGGGAACCTGGGATGCCGCGCGAAGCGGAGGAGCGTTGCGCGCCAAGCGCCGCGAGGTTCAGCGTCTCCGCAAAGTGGCCGATGCCGACCTGCTCCAAGGCGATAGGTTGGACTTGCCGGGCGGACTGACTGCGTCACGTTCCGGGCGGCTGCTGAATGCCGTTGTCAACACCGGTTTCCGGCTCTACTGGCGGCTCGTCCGGCCCTGCCTGCGGCGAAGCAGGCTAAATGAAAGATGGTCAATGGTTGATGGTTAATGGTCAATGGAAGAAGATGGCGAAGGAATCACGAGTTTGGATTTGCCATGCAATTTAATTTTGCGTTCAATTCGTTTTGATTCCATTTCTTCTTCGTTTTTCATCAACCATTACCCATCAACCATTCCTAACTAACCATTCCCGATCTGTGTGCTCGTACGCAGATCGGGGGCGGATGTGGGCCGCGGGGCGGGAGCTGGCGGCTTCGCCGGCGCCGCGGGTGCGCCCCCGGTCTTGGCTATGTGCTGAGGGTGCAGGAGCATTACCAGGTTATGGCCGAACAACCGGGGTCCCGATTCCGGCGCGCCGATATCGGCGCAGTCCTTTATCAGGCGCGTGAACAGGCTGTACCCCAGCTCGCGGTGTTCGTTTTCCCGGCCGCGGAAAAGCAGGGATGTTTTCACGCGACACCCCGTTTCCAGGAACGCGCGAATGTGATGCATCTTGGTGCAGTAGTCGTGATCCTCGACGTTTGCGTGGAATTTCATTTCCTTCAGCATGACCCGCACCTGGTGCTTGCGGGCCATTTTTTCCCGGCGGCTTTCCTCGTACCGGAACTTGCCGAAATTCATGATGCGGCAGACCGGCGGATTCGCATTAGGCGAAATTTCCACCAAGTCCAGATTTTTGGATAGCGCCAATTTCAGGGCTTCGCCGGTGGCGATAATGCCGATTTGTTCGCCCGTATCCGAGATACAGCGCACCTGGGGAACACGAATGCGGTTATTCACTCTGGTCGTCGTGCGAATAATGACCTCCTGGGGCAATGGTTAATGGTTGATGGTTAATGGAAGATAACAGAGGAGGCATAGGCTTGGATTTACCATGTAATTTAATTTTGCAAAGTTGCACGTATTCTGGATTCCCGATTTCGCGGGAATGACAGAATGGTTGACGTTGTTTGTCATTCCCGACCTGATCGGGAATCCAGTATTTTTGTTGCCGCCTTTGGCGGCCTAATTCATTCTTCATCAACCATTACCCATTAACCATTCCCCGAGACGGCCTCGGTCTTAACTTGCTGAACAAACGTTGCCACGCTCAAGGCGCCCTGGTCGCCGCCGGCGCGGCTGCGCACGGAGATGGTCCCCGCCTCCACTTCCTTCGGGCCGAGGATGAGCATGTAAGGGATTTTTTCCAATTGCGCGTTGCGGATCTTAGCGCCTAACTTGCCGGCGCTGGCGTCCACCGTCACGCGCAGGTCGGCGGTGCGGAGCGTCTCGGCCATCTGCCGGGCGGCCTCGATCTGCTTATCCGTGAGCGGCAGGATGCGGACCTGCTCCGGCGCGAGCCACAGCGGGAACGCGCCGCCGTAATGTTCGATCAGAATCCCGAAAAACCGTTCCAGGCTGCCGAGCAGGGCGCGGTGCACCATATAGGGCCGGTGGGCCTGGCCGTCCTCGCCGACGTAGATAATATCGAACCGCTCGGACATGTTGAAGTCAAACTGGATGGTGCTGAGCTGCCATTCGCGGTCAATGACGTCCTTGACTTTTAAATCCACTTTCGGGCCATAGAAGGCGCCGCCGCCCTCATCCACCGTGTAGGCCAGTCCTTCGGCTTTGAGCGCTTTTTCGAGCGAGGCGGTCGCCTGGGTCCATTGCTCCTCACTGCCGATGGCCTTGGCCGGGCGCGTGGCGAGATAGGCCGAAATATCGGCGAAGCCAAAGGCCTTGAAAAAGGAGAGCGCAAAACAGATCGCGCGCTGGACTTCCGCTTCAATTTGTTCGGCCGTGCAGAAAATATGGGCATCATCCTGGGTGAAGCCGCGTGCCCGCAGAAGACCGTGCAGGACGCCCGCCTTTTCATAGCGGTACACCGTGCCCAGTTCCGCCCAGCGCAGGGGTAGGTCGCGGTAGGAGCGCAGTTGCGACTTGTAAATCTGGATGTGAAAGGGGCAGTTCATCGGCTTGAGGAAATACTGGAGCTCGTCAATCACCATGGGGGCATACATGCTTTCGCGGTAGAATCCCAAGTGGCCGGAGGTTTCCCAGAGAAGCGCGCGCCCGATGTGCGGGGTGTAGAGCAGTTCGTAGCCGCCACGGAAATGCTCGCGGCGCCAGAAGTCCTCGATAAGAGAGCGGACGCGCGCGCCCTTGGGATGCCAGTGGATCAAGCCGGGGCCGACTTCGTCGTGCTGGCTGAAGAGATCCAGCTCACGGCCTAACTTACGGTGATCGCGCTTGCGGGCTTCTTCGAGGCGGTCGAGTTGCGCCTGCAGGGCCGGGGCGGATTCCGCCGCGATCCCGTAAATCCGCTGGAGCATTGGGTTGGTTTCGATGCCCCGATAGTAGGAGCCGGCCACGGAAAGCAGTTTAAAGGCCGGGATCTCCCCGGTGGAGCCCAAGTGCGCTCCGCGGCAGAGATCGCTAAAATCGCCGCAGCGGTAGAAGCTGATAGGTTCACCCTCGGGAATATCGGCCAGTCGTTCTAACTTGTAACGCTGGCCCTTGAGCGCCAGCGCGGCTTCGGCGCGGGTCAGCTCCACGCACTCGAACGTCAGATTGGCCGCCACCAAGCGGGCCATTTCCGCTTCGAGGCGGGGAAAATCTTCCGGGGTGAACCGGTGCAGCAGGTCGAAATCGTAGTAGAAACCGTCCGCTGTGGCCGGCCCAATGTCGAGCTGGACGTTCTCAAACAGCCGTGTGACAGCTGCGGCCATGACATGCGCCGCGCTGTGGCGCACACGTTCTAAATCCAAAGTAAAAATCTCCTTCCGTAAAACAAACCCTACGTGGCCGGCCTTGGGCCGGTTTTTCGCGTCGCTCCGGCTTTAGCCGGAGCAAACGACCAATTGCCGCGCGCTGGGCGCGCGACGACGTGACGACGTGGCAAGAACGAATTACGGCTGTAAATGTAGCATGGGGTCTAATCCCTGTCAATGCCGCAAACGCATGCCGCAAACGCATGCGCTTGCCGCTCGGCGATGAATCCTTTATTCTAACCCCCATGAATATAGAAGCCCTGGCGCCGGTCATGCGTATTCTCAAGCGGGACTACGAAAAATAGCGGACGCCCATGGTGGAGTTGATCCAGTCGCGCACCAACGATCCGTTTCAGGTCCTGGTGGCGACG
>JBDRSI010000017.1:0-8286 GCA_043825055.1 Verrucomicrobiota bacterium | reverse complement strand
GCCGGTCCCCTTCATCCGGTAAACGAGCTTGTTGGTCGCCCCCTCCGAAATCAACAACCCCATGTCCACCATGGTCTTCAGGTCTCGCTGCAGGGACCGCCGGTTGACCTCGGGGCACAAGCGTTCGTAGTCTTGGATGGTTAAGCTGGCCCGCATGGCCTCAACACTGCGCCGGTCAACGTCTTCAATTTCCAGCGCGTCGACCGCAGCTTTGAGGGTAACGCGGTCCATAACGGCCAGGGTGGCAGATTTCAGTTTCATTTGCCGTTGGCCTCCCTGTTGGTGTGCCGTTTCAATACTTCCTTTCCCAATGGTGTGATCCGATATTTCTGCAATCTGCTCGTTGGTTTGGCGGGAATAGTGTATTCAATCCAGTTCCCGGACAATAATTCGTTGACCGTACGTTTCAGCGCGCCCGTCTTGCTCTTCAGCCCTAAAACGGTGACCAGTTCCTTCATCCCCAGCGGCGTTTGCCGAAGAGCGTTCAGCACTTGTACTGACTGGGCCCCGACTGGGCCCCAACATGGGCTTCATGAGTTCCGACTTGGGCTCGAACATCTGGGTTCGGCCGAAAGATTGCGGTGAAAAAGCCGTTGGTCTCGAACTCGGTTTCCGGGCAACCTTGTTCGCGGACCTCGTCGCGGATGCGCCTGATGCCGGTACCCGCCTTCTCGATAAACTCGATACGGTGCAGCAGGTCGGCGATGAGGGCATTTCGGCGGATCGCAGTTGCGGGCGATGTCCTGAATGCGCACCCGCAGTTCGTTGGAATCGTTGATGCCCACCACCGACCCATCATCGCGCACCCCGAGCAGAATCCTTCCGCCCAAGGTATTGGCCATGGCCACCAGTTCCCGGGCAAAGGAGGCGGACAGGCTCTCTTTGTACTCCAGCATGGTGCCTTCGCCCTCCTGAAGAAGGATATCCAGTTGATCAGGTGTCATGGGTTCCTCAAAACTCCCTCGGCGCTGCAAAGCGCTTTCAAGTCACACTCCTTGCACACTTTTGCTTCCGGCACCCGGGTGACGGCGAAATCCCGCGCCTGAATGCGGGAAACCACTTGGTCGAACCGGCGCCCGGCATCTTCAACCTTTTCGCGCCGGTAGGGGATTTCCATGCGCCCCGCCAGCGAATCTGCCAATTTGGGGACCACCACCACTGGGGTGTCGCTCAATGCCTCCTCAAGGCGACTGCGCAAAACGCGGATAAAGTGTCGACTCAGCCATTGCGTCCATTCGTAAGCCAAGTGTTCGGCCAAATGAAAAGTTGACTCCGTCAGTGTTGCCGCCTCCAGAAAGCCCCGGGCCCGTTCGATGCGGGTCAGCCCGGCGGTGATCCGGTTGGTGATCATGAATTTTGGATTGAAACGGTTCATGATACGGCCCACTCTTGGCAAAGCACCTCTGCCTGCTCTAAAACAAGCTCGGTGGCCCGAGCCTGCTTGTCAGGCGGATAGCCATACCGCCTGAGAATGCGCTTTATCATCACCCGCATTTCGGCGCGCACGTTCTCGCGCACCGTCCAGTCGATCTTGAGGTTGCCGTGCACCGCCCGCACCAATTCTTGGGCAATAATTTTCAGTGTTTCATCGCCCAGGACTTTCACTGCGCTGTCGTTGACTTCCAGGGCATCGTAGAAAGCGACTTCATCTTCCGTCAGGCCCAAAACCTCCCCCCGGCGACCGGCTTCCCGCAGATCCTTGGCCAAAGCGATCAGCTCTTCAATCACTTGTGCCGTTTCGATGGCGCGGTTCTGATACCTTCGGATGGCATTCTCCAACATCTCTGAAAAAGAGCGACCTTGCACGATGTTTTTGCGTTTGCGCGTTTTGATTTCACCATCCAAAAGCTTGTGGAGTATCTCCACCGCCAGGTTCTGTTGCGGCATGCCACGGACTTCCGCCAGGAACTCGTCCGATAGGATGGAGATATCCGGTTTTTTAAGACCAGCCGCGGCAAAGATATCGATCACCTCTTCCGATGCCACGGCCCGCGATATGATCTGCCGAATCGCATGATCCAGCTCTTCGGGACCGCGCCCTGCTCTGTCTGCGCCTTTTGCCAAAACCGCCTTTACCGCCTGGAAAAAAGCCACATCGTCGCGAATTTCCAATGCCTTCAGGTGGGGCACGGCTAAAGCAAACGCCCTGGACAGCTCGGTAACAGCTTTAGAGAGGCGGCTTTTGCCGTCTTGCTTGGAAAGCACATGTTCTTGTGCCGCCGGCAAAATCGACAACTTCTCCTGCGGCCTGCCGGTCTTCCAGGCGGGCCAGTCGAAACCATGGAATATCCCGCAGCAGATTTCATACTTTTCCAGCATAACGGCCACAGCTTCTTCCTGGTTGATTGCCGTCCGACCCGACCCGCCGCTTTCGGTGTAAGTTGCCAGAGCGGCTTTCAGTTCATGGGCCACACCCAGATAGTCCACGACCAATCCACCTGGCTTGTCCTTGAATACGCGGTTCACCCTGGCAATCGCCTGCATCAGGCCATGGCTGCGCATGGGCTTGTCCACATACATGGTATGCAGGCACGGCGCATTGAAACCGGTCAACCACATGTCGCGCACAATCACCATCTTGAATCCGTCCTGAGGGTCTTTAAACCGCTTTGCCAGTTCTTCGCGTCGTGGTTTGTTGCGGATATGACCCTGCCACCCGACCGGATCAGCGGCTGCGCCGGTCATCACGATCTTGACGAATCCCTTGTCATCATCCTCGTGATGCCAGTCCGGACGCATCGCCACGATAGCGCTATAAAGGTCAACACAGATTCGGCGGCTCATGCAAACCACCATCGCCTTGCCGTCCATGGCTTCCAGGCGGCGCTCGAAATGGTCGATCAGATCCCGGGCGATCAGTGCAAGGCGTTTTTCCGTGCCGACCAAAGCCTCGAGCTGGGCCCATTTGGTCTTGAGCCGCTCCTTTTGATCCACCTCCTCGCCTTCGGTGGCCTCCTCAAACTCTTCGTCCAAGTGGGGTCGTTCGGCCTCGTCCAGTTCCAGCTTGGCCAACCGGCTTTCGTAGTAAATGGAAACCGTGGCGCCATCCTTTACGGCTCTTTCAATGTCATAGATACTGACATAATCACCGAATACGGCTCGGGTGTTTTTGTCGGTCAGTTCGATGGGCGTGCCGGTGAAACCAATGAAAGATGCCCTGGGCAGAGCCTCGCGCATGTGCCTGGCAAATCCATCGATAAAATCGTACTGGCTTCGATGGGCTTCATCGGCGATCACCACGATGTTTCGCCGGTCGGAGAGCAGAGGGTGTTGATCCTCGCCTTCAGTGGGAAAAAACTTGTGGACCGTGGTAAACACCACGCCACCTGAACCCGTGTGCAGCAAATCCCGCAAGTGAGCCCGGCTCTGGGCTTGAACCGGCTGCTGTCGCAACAATTCATGGCAGCGGGCAAACGTGCCATAAAGCTGGTCGTCCAGGTCGTTGCGGTCGGTAATAATGACCAGCGTCGGGTTTTCCATCGCCGGATGCAGCACCACCCGCCCGGCATAAAAGACCATGGTCAGGCTTTTTCCCGATCCCTGGGTGTGCCAGATGACCCCGACACGCCGATCCCCCGGCTTGGCCTCCCGCTGTCCCTTGGCAAAATAGGTGCCCCCGGCTTCCTTTACCATGAACGGGTCGGTCGACGGCACACAAGCCCGAAGGGTTTCAGCCAGGGCCACGTTCACCGCATGGTACTGATGGTAACCGGCCATCTTCTTAACCGTCGCACCGCCGCCCACATCCTCGAACACAATAAAGTACCTTACCAGATCCAGAAACCGTTGTTTGTCGAACACCCCCGACAGCATCACCTGCAATTGCGGCAATCGTGTATCAGCCAATTCCTCGCCCTCAATGGTCCGCCATGGCAGGAACCACTCACGGTCAGCGGTGAGCGTCCCGATGCGCGCTTGCACCCCGTCGGAAACCACCAGCGCTTCGTTGAAGACAAACAGCGATGGAATTTGCTGCTTATAGGTTTGAAGCTGGTTAAAGGCCGACCAGATGGTGGCGGTTTCGTCGGCGGCATTCTTCAACTCGATCACCGCCAGAGGAAGGCCGTTGACGAACAACACCATGTCCGGCCGCCGTTCGTGCTGATCCTCCACAACGGTGAACTGATTGACCGCCAGGAACTCATTACCGTCTAGATCGTCGTAATCAAGGATGCGCACGAGATCGCCGGCCATGGACCCGTCCGCCCGCTGGTATTCGACCGGGACGCCTTCGACCAGGTACTTGTGGACGATGTGGTTGTTGGCCACCAGCGACGGCGAATCCGCGCGGGTCAGTTTGCGGAAGGCTTCGTCCAGGGCATCGGCCGGCACCTGCGGATTGAGCCGCTGAAGGGCCTGCCGCAGCCGCCGTTCCAACACAACCTGCCCGTAGTCTTCACGCTCGGCCTGTGGCTCGCCCGGTGCGATCTCCGGGCCTGACACAATCGTGTAACCCAGGCTCTCCAGCCAAGCCAATGCGGCCTGCTCAACGACGGATTCATTCAGAGGCGTCATGCCGGAACTCCTTTAATGGCCATTTTCACTACGCCACGTCGCAATAAGTGTCGCGATTCGGGTATTTGGCGGTTCTTAGCATCGTAATCACGACACTTTGTCGCGAATTTTGTCGCGATACCCGACTTCTTAGCTGAAAGCCCTATGAATCACGACATTACCCATAAAACTACCGGACCTACAAAAAAGCCATTAATTCTTGTGTCTATCCGGACAGAATGTCCGGGTAATTGTCCAGGTAGCTGAAAATTATCCAATTTTATGTTTTTATCCGGACACGATTCCCGGTTTCATGTTCGGGCAGCCTCACGCTATTTTTCAATAACCAATTCAAATTAGGGCTTGACTTTTGTCCCTCTCCTGCCGATAATAGCTATGTTCTCTGCCAGTGGCAGAAGACCCTGCAAAGGCTTCCGCTGAGCCCGCCTGGCAAATCAGCGGTTTTTTATTTTCAGGGAACCCACTTCGGGCTCCCTTTTATTTTAGCAAGGGTTGATGGGCTGTCTGCTACATAGGCCGTAACGAACTGCGCTGTTTGATTTCCGCTCATCCGGATCACCACGACATAATCACCGACCACCAGCGCCACCCGATGGCTTCGGTCATACCGCTTCTTTTTCCCGTCCCAGCCGACATGCAGGTCGGCATTGGGATCCTGCAAGGCGGCCTTGATCCAATCGATCCGCTCCGCCCGCTGGGCGGAAAACGCATCCTTGACCTGGTTTCTCAGCGTGCTTTCATAAAAGCAATGGGCAAAGCGGTTTTTTCGGAACCGTACGGCAATCCCGTCAAACGTGCTAACGGCACCTCGGCAGTAAACGCGTTCATAATGTGCACGGTATTCTGCCTCGGTTCCATTGCACACCAGCGGAAGGTAGGCCACGTCACCACCCTCCGTTCAGGTTTATTTTGAACACGTTGAACTTCTTTTCACACAGCGCTGTGGAGGCAACCCTTTTTCCCAATAACCCTTCGAGGTGAGCAACCGCAACTTCTTTGGCGCTGCCCGGAACCAGCCGATCATTCAAGCGCGCCGACGCCAGGCCCACAAGCACATCCGCCAGTTGAATCAATACCGACTCTCTGGAGCGAACCGACTGAACGGTCTCAATGGCAGTCGCCAGATTGCCGTGAGTCAAACACGCCTTGAGCGTATGCAGACGGTCCCGAAGACGGTTGCGTTTAAAGTCGCAATAGATACGGTATTGATTAAACGGGTGTATCCAATGGTGAAGCATCTGGTAGTAGAATTTGTAAAAACCCAACTCCTGGTCGCTTTGATGAAAATGGATCAGGTCCACCTGCTGATGGTCGATGGCAATGCAACGAAACCTCAGATCTTCTCCCTGATCATGGAACCAGGTCAGCAAGACTTTGTAAAAGTCTGCCTTAGAGGGCGAGACCTTAGTCCATTTGAACTCTCCGCCGATTTTGTATTGATTACGCAGGTCATGAATAGCCGCTTTAAACCGATCACGATCATCAGTTCTTACCCACACGCTGCCGATGATCAGATAGCGGGCCTGAGGATGATTTGAAGAAAAAAGATCCGGATAGGATTCATCGCAATAAACATCAATATTCATGAACCGGCCTCCGCAACATGCCCTTGTATTTTATCGTTATCATGCGTTTTCCTCGGTTTCACGATCGGATGTTGCCGCCGCGCCATCAACCGCTTGCTCTGCTTCGTAGTCGGCCAGCATGTCGCGATAGGCTTCCAGGTCTACGTTGAACAACACGTCACTGGGCCGATACGGCGGCAGTGAGAGAATCTGCACTGGCTCGCTCTGCTCGTCGATCCAGTCGTTAAATTCAGGATGATCATCGTATGCCATGGAAACGGATCGGGGCCGGCTCATGTCTTGCCGGTGAACGCGATACAGGAACCCGATGATCGCATCGGCAGCCTGAGCGGCCAGCAAGGCCTGTACCCCTTCCATGGCCAGCCGGGGTTCAGCGATGCCGTGGGAAGCAAATCCAAAGGCGTTGCGCAGTTCGCAGACGCCCTGCAAAGCAGTGCTTAGTCCACTGAGGGTTTGCTGAAGGCTTTTTCGCGCACCGGCATCCGCTGTCAATTCCGCCGGCAGAAAAGGAACCGCCAGGGTCGCTGCCCTGAAAAGCTTCGGAAGGTCGTCGTCTTTATCAAAGGTATTGTCCCGCTCGGTGATGATGGTCTTGCAGGCGCTTTCGACCAATGTCCTGGCAAGGTCGAAGGCTAATCCGGTGTTTTCGACCACCGCCAGTTCCAGCGCCTTGACCTGCTCTTCGATGTGCAGCATGCCGCCCGCCACCGCTGCCCGCGCGCCGTGCATGACAAAGACAGATTCAAGGGCTGAAGCGGCCATCAGACACACCTCTCAACTATTCGTTCGGCGTTCGATATTCGCAAGTCGCCGGAGATTAGTTTGGGTAACAGGGAATCTCGTAGATCTTTAAGTATCCGTGTTTCCCCCATTGAAAAATGGATGCGCATGAAGTATGGGTTCACTGCTTTCCCAAACGCCTCGAAAATGTTTGAATCAAGGGCCGGAGAGGCAAGTTGGTAGGTTGCCAGACTGTCTGCCGGCACCCGCTGTCTGCCACTTGAGCCCGTCATTCGCTGAATTGCGAATGAACGGAAATCCGAACTACGTGCAAGCAGATAAGCGAACACTGTCGGGATTGGTTCATGCGGCATAAGGACAATGTACTCGGTTGAACCCCAGCCGATTTCGTTATCCTTTAGGAAATCCACGTATGCGGTTTTACCGTTTTCAAGGCATGGCGTTATGCGAGCGACCAGTGTGTCGCCGTTCATAAATCGCATGCCTGAGCCAAAGTCGCGTTCAATCCAAGATTCTGGGCAATGGCCTTCAGTAGGCATACTTGCCATGTCGAGATAAGGTGCTTTGGTTCCTTTCGCAAGACGTCTTGTGGGATTGATTTCGATGAGATCCGGCAAATTAAATATTTTCCATCCTTTCGGAATATTGCCAAGCGCTGAGTCCTCAAAGGAATCCGGGAACAGGTCGGCGACAGGCTTTGGCATACCGGGATCGAGGCCATCGACCTTGGCGCGAACAGGGTCGAAGTCCACGAACCAGCTCTTGAAGATAGCCCAGGCCATGGCCTCCAGGGTCCGGTTTATTCGCCGGTTCAACTCGATCTTGTCGTCCAAGGCCCCAAGGATGCAACTTATGGCCTGCTGCTCCTTGAGTGGAGGAACGAGCACAGGCAAACGGTAGAAAGCCTCACGACTGGTTGATGGAATCGCGGACCCGCTGTCCATACCGTTGATATCGTATGTCAGCAAGCAATAATACGCCCAGCGCAGGTCCATCTCCTGCTTGGGCTCAAGGTAAAAGGCCGTATCGATCACAAAAAACGGCTCAGGTGAATAGTGGATTCCGCGATATGCACCTTTGCGACCGACTATGACACCCGGATGCATGCAAAGTGATTCGTCGTACCATCCAATCGGACCATTCGTACCATAGACAAGATATCGCCCGGCTTCCGTTCGGTAATCACGAAGCGACTTGCCGTACTCCAAAGTCGCAATCATGCCCCACTCAAGTTCTCGCCATTCACTCGCCATAGCCAATGTCCTCCAAATTGGCCCAGATAAATTCATCCAGTTTGGCGGCTTCGGCCATCTGCTCCCGCAGTTCCTTGGTCAGTCGCCCCATTTTTTCCTCGAACGGCTCCCCGTTGTCTTCCACTTCGGCCGCGCCCACATATCTGCCAGGCGTGAGGATGTGGCTGTGATGGCGGATGTCTTCCAACGTG
>JBDRSI010000016.1:0-2403 GCA_043825055.1 Verrucomicrobiota bacterium | reverse complement strand
GTTCAAGGAGTCCAGGTGAATCAAGCTGTTCAACTCGATGAGCCCGATGAACTGCAGGACAAAGCCGGTCAGCACCGGTGCGCAGCGTGTGCCCTTGAGAAAAAAGAACAGGTAATAAAAAACAACCGCCAGGCACAGGATTTCAATCCAGCCGTTTAAGCCCGGAAATTCAACTCGACTCCACACGACATTTCTCCTTAAGTAACGCGCTCAGCACCTGGACCACATCGCGAGAGGCTTTCACGTCATGCACGCGTAGAATCTGCGCCCCTTCGCCCAGACAAAACGCCAACGCGCCCAGTGTGCCGGCGTCCCGGTCCTCCACCCCCCGTCCCGTCATCTGCCCGATAAACGCTTTTCGGGAAAGTCCCACCACGATCGGCCGGCCGCACGTTCGCAACGCGCCCAGATTGGCCAGCAGGGACACACTGTGCCCGGCCGTTTTACCAAAGCCAATGCCGGGATCAATCGCCAGCGTGGGCCGCGCCAGGCCCAATCGTTCCGCGTAATCCACGCGCGCGATCAAATAGTCGCACACCTCCCGGACCACGTCATCGTATAGTGCCTGCGCTTGCATGGTGCGCGGACACCCAAGCTTGTGCATCAAAATAACACCCGCCCCATAGGTCTTGGCCACATCCGCCATGCGAGGGTCGGCCGACAAGGCGGACACATCGTTGATGATATGCGCGCCGGCGGCCAACGCGCGCTCGGCCACCTCGCTCTTCATGGTATCCACGGAGAGCGCAATGTCTTCGCGACGGCTGAGCGCTGCGACCACCGGGACGACGCGCTCAAGCTCGTTATCTAGGGACACCGGCGCGGCCCCCGGCCGCGTCGATTCCCCGCCCTCGTCAATGATTTCGGCGCCGTCCCGAACCATCTGCAACCCGTGCTCCACCGCAGAGTTCTTATCGTGATAGCGGCCGCCATCCGAAAATGAATCCGGCGTCACGTTCAGAATGCCCATGATCAGCGGCCGCTCGGCCGTCCGGAACACCCGATTCCGGCATTGCCAGATCTGGTTGGATTCCGAATGGTCCATGTCAGCGCGTATATCCATACACACCGTTTTTAATTGATTGGTGCAGCCGTGGCCACGGCTTGTTCACCTTCCGTCTCTTCCGGCTTCGGCCGAATCGTCGGCTTCGGCGCGTCTTCAGCCGGCGCGCGTTCCGCGTCATTCAAGATACGCCCATGCTTGGCAATTTCCTCAATATCGCGTCCATCCAGCGTTTCACGCTCAAGCAAAAGCCGGGCAATCATATCGAGCTTGTCGCGGTTCTGCTGAAGGATATCCATCGCCTGTTGATATGCTTCGCGCAACAGTTTGGCAACCTCAATATCAATGCGCCGGGCTGTCTCCTCGCTAAAATCATGATTGCGGGCCACCTCCCGGCCGAGGAACAGCAGCTCCTCCTGGGCACCGAATGTTTGCGGGCCCAGGGTTGTGCTCATACCCCAGTTGCAGACCATGAGCCGGGCCAGGTGCGTGGCCTGCTTCAAGTCGTTGCCGGCACCGGTGGTGATATCGCCCAGCACCAGCTCCTCGGCGGCGCGGCCACCCATGAGTCCACATAGCATGCCCTTGAGTTTGATCAGGCTTTCAGTGTAATGGTCTTTCTCAGGCAACTGCATTGTCGCGCCCAGGTAAGCCGTGCCGCGTGGAATGATGGTGATCTTGTGCAGGGGCTCGCTCTTTGCCACCAGTTGCAAGACCAAGGCATGGCCCGACTCATGGTAGGCGGTCAGCCGCTTGGTTTCCTCGTCCAGCACCCGGCTCCGCCGTTCGCGGCCCCAACGCACCTTGTCGCGCGCCTCCTCCAGGTCATGCATGTCCACCGCTTTTTTTCCTTGCCGCGAGGCCAGGAGCGCCGCCTCGTTGATGAGGTTGGCCAGGTCCGCGCCGGAACATCCGGAGGTTCCGCGCGCCAGCCGCTTGAGATCCGCATCCTTGCCCAGCGTGACCTTTTTGGCGTGGATTTTCAAAATATCCTCGCGCCCTTCCAGGATCGGCAGGTCAATGACAATTTGACGATCGAACCGGCCGGGGCGCAAAAGCGCGGGATCCAGCACGTCCGGGCGGTTAGTAGCCGCGATGATGATCACACCCGCCTGGGATTCAAACCCGTCCATTTCGACCAGCAGGGCATTTAGGGTCTGCTCACGCTCGTCATGTCCGCCGCCAATTCCGCTGAACCGACTGCGGCCGACGGCGTCAATTTCGTCGATAAAAATGATGCAGGGCGCGCTTTTCTTGCCCTGTTCGAACATGTCCCGCACGCGTGAGGCCCCGACGCCGACGAACATTTCCACGAAATCCGAACCGCTGATGCTGAAGAACGGCACATCGGCCTCGCCGGCGATGGCTTTGGCCAGAAGCGTTTTTCCGGTGCCCGGCGG
>JBDRSI010000015.1:0-4078 GCA_043825055.1 Verrucomicrobiota bacterium | reverse complement strand
GCCACGTTAAGGCAGTCGTTCGCCCGATTGCTGTTCGCCCAGGATTTCGTGCTCCTCGCCGAGGTCATCGCCGCGCGCCGCAAGGAAAATGTCAACCTGGTGGAAATGCGGTTTGAAGCCGGCCGCGAAAACAAGGGCTCCTTCCTGCGCAATAAGGCCTTCTACCGGCAGGCCCTGTTTGACATGACCCAGTCACACCGCGGTTTGAAGACGGCTCAACAGCAGATGGCGGCGACACTCGGCCGCCATGACATCACCCTCCTGACCGTCACCGGAAACTGGGATTCTGCCATCCTGTCGGAAACACCCGACTTCAACGCACTGGCCCTCCAGACTCCGGACTATCGCAGCGCCACAACCCAGGTACGCGCGGCCAAGGAAGGCGTCCGCATCGCCAAAAGAGATTTTTATCCCACGTGGTCCGTGAACGGGTCCATCGGCCGTTCGGACGACGACAGCCTGATCCCGAAAAACGATCAATGGTCGGTGAGCACGGTTCTTTCCTACCCGCTATTTAACGGCGGCCAGCATTGGTACGGCGTGCGCGGCGCCAGGGCCGATCAGCGCAAGGCCGAGGACACGCTGAATGATACCGAGAACCAGATGGTGGCCACGCTCGAGGACCGGTTTGTGGCCTGGCAGGATGCGGCCGAGCGGACCGATGTGCAGAACGAATTTCTGAAAGCCGCCGAAGTTCGCGCAGAGATAGCACGGGCCCAGTACCAGAACGGCTTGCTCTCGTTTGAAGATTGGGACCTGATTGAAAACGACCTGATTGACAAGCAGAAGGCCATGCTGGCCAGCCAGCGCGATGCGGTAGTGGCCCGCGCCGGCTGGGAAAAAGCGCTGGGAACAGGAGTGATTCCATGATTATGAAACGCATTCTCTATTGGAGTATTGGCATCGTTCTGGTCGCCGGCGCAGCGGGCGCAGTTTGGTTCTGGCGCGCGCGCGCGGCGGAAACACCGCAATACCAGGAAATCCGCGTCGAACGCGACAGCCTGGAGACCTTCGTGCTGACCACCGGCATGGCCCAGCCGCAGAACCGCCTGGAAATCAAATCGCCGGTGGCCGGCCGGGTTGAAGAGGCCCTGGTGCGCGAAGGCGCCAAAGTTCGCAAAGGCCAGATTTTAGCATGGATGAGTTCCACGGAGCGGGCCGCCCTGATGGACGCGGCGCGCGCCAAGGGCGCCACCGAGCTGGCCTACTGGGAACAACTCTACAAGCCCACCCCGCTGGTGGCGCCGCTGGATGGCAATATTATCGCCCGTAAAATCGAGCCGGGCCAGACGGTGACGGCTTCGGACATCCTGTACGTCATGTCCGACCGCCTGATCATTGAGGCCCAGGTGGATGAAACCGATATCGGCCGCATTGTCGTGGGCCAGGCGGCCGATATCACCATCGACGCCTATCCCCAGGATGTCATCCCGGGCAAGGTGGATCAGATCGCCTACGAGGCCAAAACGGTAAACAACGTGACAATCTACATGGTGGACGTCCTGCCGGGCAAGGTGCCGGCGTTCCTGCGCAGCGGCATGACCGCCAACCTCAAGGTGCTGACCGCCGCCACCAACGATGTTCTGGTCCTGCCCGCGGAAGCCGTGCACACGGAAAAAAACCGGACCGTTGTCTGGTGCGTCAACCCCGTGGACCGGGATAAGCCGCTGTCCGTGCCGATTGTTACGGGCCTCAGCGACGGCAAAAAGGTGGAAATTTGTTCCGGCCTCCAGGAGGGCGATTCCGTACTGGTCAATGCCGCGTTCAAAACGGCAACCAAAGAGGACAACAACCAGAAGAACCCGTTTTCTCCGTTTGGCAGCCGGCGGCGACGATAGGGCGGCGAGAGGCAAACGCCCAATTTATCCCGCGTTGCGCGGGACGTCCAATGATGTCGTGACGATCTCTTCGATAAAGGCGTCTTCCTACAGTCTAAGGCAGGCTATGCCCGCAACCCAAAGAATTTGCCCGCGAAACACGCGAAAGGAACGCTAAATTTAAAAGGATAATCTTTTCTTTTTTCGCATCCTTTCGCGTGTTTCGCGGGCAATGTTTCGGTTTCTTTTCTTGTTTTTTATAGCGGTTCCTGATGTTTTAGGTACTAATAGCCTACAGCCTATCCACCTTGTGAGCAGTTACCATGATTCAACTCACCAACATCACCAAGACCTATGCCATCGGCGAAGTGGCGGTGCATGCGCTACGCGGCGTGTCGCTGACAATTGCGCCGGGCGAGTTCGTGGCCATCATGGGGCCTTCGGGCTCAGGTAAGTCCACGCTTCTGCACATCCTCGGCCTGCTGGACGTGCCGGACACGGGCTCGTACCGCCTGCTGGATCACGAAGTCGCACGGCTTTCAGATAACGAGCTGGCAGCCCTGCGTAATTCAACCCTGGGTTTTGTGTTCCAGCATTTTAATTTGCTCTCGCGGACCAGCGCACTGGAAAATACCGTATTGCCAATGCTTTACGCCACCGACCGCCGGGGAAAAAACACGGACAAGGCGCGCCGCCGGCTGTCCGAGGTGGGCCTGGGCGACCGCTTAGGCCACAAGCCCAATGAACTCTCCGGCGGCCAGCAACAGCGCGTGGCCATCGCCCGCGCCCTGATTCATGATCCCCGCATCATCCTGGCGGACGAGCCCACCGGCAACCTGGATTCCGCCAGCGCGGAGGAAATTCTGGAGATCCTGACGGGGCTCAACCGGCAGGGCATCACGATCATCATGGTCACCCACGAATCGGACATCGCCGCCCACGCCCGGCGTATCATCCGCATGCGGGACGGCATCATTCAATCGGATGAACGCAATCAATCAGGTCCAGAAACAGGACGACAGAAAGCATGGATTCCCGATCAGGTCGGGAATGACAAAATACAGCCATCCATTCTGTCATTCCCGCGAAAGCGGGAATCCAGGATACACGACGCTTTAAAACCACTATGCATTGAAAAAAACACATCCGACGAAAAAAATGCGTTCGATCGGACTATCGCTCCTCGTCCGCCCCCTTTCGCCATCCTGCGCGAACTGCCGCACGATTTCAGGCAGGCCTGGCGCGCACTGATGGCCAACAAGGTTCGATCGTTTCTCTCCATGCTCGGCATTCTGATCGGGGTAACATCCGTCATCGCCATGTTGGCGATCGGCACCGGCGCCCGCAAGTCCATCGAGGAGCAACTGGCTTCCATGGGCTCCAACCTGCTCGTTGTACGCCCCGGCGCCCACCGCATGCACGGCGTGGCCTTAGAAGCCGGCACCGTCACCCGGTTCACCCCGCAGGATGTCACCGATATCCGTGCGGCCATCCAGGCCGTCAAGCGTGCGGCCGGATCAGTTAGCGGCCGCGGCCAGATCGTCTTCGGCAACAAAAACTGGAGCACCCGCGTACTGGGCGCCGAACCGGAATATGCCGCGATGCGCGCGTCCCAACCGACGGTCGGCCGTTTTTTTACCGCCGATGAAATGAACAAACGCGTTCGGGTCGTCGTGCTCGGCATGACGCTTGTGCGCGAACTTTTTGGGGAGGCCAACCCGCTGGGCGAATATGTCAAGATAAACAAGGTCAATTTCCAGGTTGTCGGCATTCTGCCCGAAAAAGGCGCCACAGGCTGGAGGGATCAGGACGACCTCGCGGTTATCCCGCTCACCACCGCCATGTTCCGCCTGCTCGGCAAGGACTATTTGGATGGCATTGATGTTGAGATTCGATCGGCGGAGGAAATGGAGACGGCGCAGGAGGCCATGCGCGAGTTGATTATCCGCACGCATCGTTTGCCGCCCTCGCAGACCGAATCCTTCGAAATTCGCAACATGGCCGAAATCCAGGCGGCCCTGACGGAAACAAGTCGCACGATGTCATGGCTGCTGGCATCCATTGCGGCGGTTTCGCTCCTGGTCGGCGGGATCGGCATCATGAACATAATGCTGGTGTCCGTAACCGAGCGCACCCGGGAAATCGGTATCCGTAAGGCCGTCGGCGCCCGCCAGCGCGATATTCTCGCCCAGTTTCTGACCGAGGCCCTGGTTGTCAGCGTGCTGGGCGGCGGCCTGGGAATTTTTCTGGGCTGGCTCATC
>JBDRSI010000014.1:0-5832 GCA_043825055.1 Verrucomicrobiota bacterium | reverse complement strand
GGCGGGGGCTATTCGGGCTATTCGGGAAGTTACCTCAGAAATAGTGTGATTATAGACAATCGCAGTACCAACGGTAATGGTGGTGGAATATATGCTTCTTGGAATATGTATGTTTCAAATTGCGTTATTGTCGGCAACACCTGCTCCGGGGAAGGCGGCGGAGTGTTTTACAGCTCATCTGATAAAACTATTCATACAATAGCATACTGTCAAATCCGCAATAATACTTGCAATAGCGGCGCCGGCGGCGGCGGATTGTCAATTTATAATACTACCTATCTTTGCAATAACCTGATCTGTAACAACACCAACAATGCTCCCAGCGGTAATGGCGGGGGCGCTGTTATAAATAATATAACAGGGTTGAATACAAACGTTCCACCCTATGGCATGGTTAACTGCACAATCGCCAATAATTATTCCACGAACGAAGGCGGCGGGCTTGCCACGCTGGGGGCAAGTAATCTTGTTGTAAACTGTATCATGGCCAATAACAGTTCGTCTGCCGGCGATTATCCGGACGTCTATAACGCCGATGTTACTAATACAAATAATTTCTATTATTCCTGCGCCAACGTGCCCTTGGCTCCGCTTCCTCCCAGCCAGGCAAACATAACGAACGATCCGTCCTTTGTGAACGCGCTCGCGGGCAATTGGCGGTTAATCAGCAGATCGCCCTGCGTGAATGCGGGGTCGAACCAGAGCTGGATGACCGGCGCCGTTGACCTGGATGGACGGATGCGTATCCGCTACGGCACCGTGGACATGGGCGCGTATGAAAAGCTTTACGACGGCTCTGTTTTCCGGATACGATAACTGGATGCTAAGGAATTTCAAAGCTTATGCCCTCTCCCTCGGGAGAGGGCAGGGTGAGGGGGGCGTGTTTCAAGTGACAGGCCCCTAACCCGATCCCGATGCGGGATCGACCTCTCCCCAAGGAGAGGTGAAACAGTTGCCGCCTTTGGCGGCCTAATTCAATGCTAAGGAATTTCAATCCGGGTAGCCGCGCCCGTGAGGGCGTGGATTCTTCCGGCGGCCACGGCGTCACCGCCGCGGCTACATAAAATAGTTGCCGAAGACCTAATTTAAACCAACGCGACAATCATTTGTCAGCAAGGTTCGCCGGCCTGAAAAAAGTTGCCAACAATTACCGTTCCAAGTAGTATTCCTCTTGTCGCACATGCTGTCATAGTCAATATCCTCTTGTTGTTTATATGCTTGATTTGCAGCATGTTGTGACACATTTTGTCAAGAGGATTTAACCGCTTTTTCAGCCCGGAACCATGAACGTAGGCTCCCCCGTTCGAGGACCTTTTCGAATGGGGTCTAAATAGTAAATATTCATTCACAGGAGCTGAGGAATGAAGTGGAACTTCCCGCAGTAGACTCCTATGTACGAGATTTCATGAACTGGAAAACAATATCTGCAAAAGTGCTGGCGGGCGGGAGTGTGACGCGCGCGGAGGCGCTGGCCGTGCTGGCGGCGCCGGCGGAGGAATTGCTCGCCGTGCTGGACGCGGCTTTTGCCGTGCGACGCCGGTATTTCGGGCTGGGGGTCAGCCTGCACGTCATCCGCAACGCCAAGAGCGGGCGGTGCAGTGAGGACTGCGCCTATTGCAGTCAGACGGCCAAGTCAACCGTGCCGGTGTCTACTTATGCAATGCAGTCGGTGGACGACATTATCCAGGGCGCCCGCGAGGCCCAGGCGCTCAAGGCCCTCCGCTATTGCATCGTCACCAGCGGGCGCGCGCCGCTGGAACAGGAACTGCGTACGGTGTGCGCAGCGGCGCGCCGGATCAAGCAGGAGATGCCGATCCAGCTCTGTGCCTCCCTGGGGCTGGTGAGTGCCAATCAAGCGCGAAGGTTAAAGCGCTCTGGCATAGACCGGTTCAACCACAACCTGGAAACCTCGGAACTTTTTTTCCCGACGATCTGCACGACCCATCATTATCGTGACCGCGTGGAAACGGTGCGCGTGGTTAAGGCCGCCGGCCTGGAACTGTGTTCCGGCGGGCTTATGGGAATGGGCGAAACGCCCGAAGACCGTGTGGAATTGGCTTTTGCCTTGCGCGAGGCGGGGGCGGACTCGATCCCGGTCAATTTCCTGGATCCGCGCCCCGGCACAGCTTTAGAGGGACAGCCGCGCCTGTCGGCCGCCGAGGGACTGCGCATCCTGGCCATGTTCCGTTTGGTGAACCCCGAGCGCGAGCTGCGCATCGCGGGCGGGCGTGAGGTGTGCCTGGGGACCTTGCAGGTGCTGGCCCTTTATCCGGCCAACTCGATCTTCACCAACGGCTACCTGACCACGCCCGGACAAGGGCACGCGGCTGACCTTGCCATGATTGCGGCGGCCGGTTTCCACGTGACGGATATGACCCAAGCCTGATAATTTTTTTTGATATTAACCAGGCCCTGCAAAAGGCCGCCGGAAAATAAGGGAGGGTTCAACATGCGCCGTATTTTTGAGGATAATTCCATGTCCATCGGCAATACGCCGCTGGTCAGGCTGAATCGTGTCACGCAGGGTCTCAAGGCCACGGTCCTGGCCAAGATTGAGGGGCGCAATCCCGCTTATTCGGTCAAGTGTCGGATTGGCGCGGCCATGATCTGGGATGCGGAAAAGCGTGGCGTGCTCAAGCCGGGCATGGCGATTGTCGAGCCGACCAGCGGCAACACGGGCATTGCCCTGGCCTATGTCGCGGCGGCCCGCGGCTATCCGTTGACGCTGACCATGCCGGAAACGATGAGCATCGAGCGCCGCCAAGTCCTGGCGGCCTTTGGCGCGCGCCTGATCCTGACACCGGGAGCGGAAGGCATGCAAGGCGCTATCGTCCGCGCCGAGGAGCTGGCGGCGTCTGACCCGCAGCAATACTTCCTGCCCCAGCAGTTCAAGAATCCGGCCAACCCGGCCATTCATGAACAAACCACTGGTCCTGAAATCTGGAATGACACCGCCGGCGCCGTGGATGTCCTGGTGGCCGGGGTGGGGACGGGCGGAACGATCACCGGCATTTCGCGGTATCTCAAGCGGACGAAAGGCAAGGCGCTCATATCCGTGGCGGTGGAGCCGGAGGAAAGCCCGGTTATTACGCAATCGCTGGCCGGGCAGGAACTCAAGCCGGGTGCGCACAAAATCCAGGGTATTGGCGCCGGCTTTATTCCCGATACGCTGGATCTTGGTCTCGTGGACCGCGTGGAACAGGTCAGTGGCGCCGAGGCCGTGGAAATGGCGCGGCGCCTGGCGCGGGAGGAAGGGATCCTCTCCGGTATTTCCTGCGGGGCGGCTGTGGCCGTGGCCGTGCGATTGGCCAAAGACAAAACCTTTTTCGGTAAAACCATGGTTGTGATTCTACCCGATTCCGGCGAACGCTATCTTTCGTCCGTGCTGTTTGAAAATGTGTAACTGAATAAGTCAGTCCCAAACCTGTGATCTTAGCGTCTCGCGCAGGATTAATTTCAGGCCTTTACGGCCCGCAGTCGTTTTTAAGTAGCACTCCCTGCGCCGCGCATCGGCTTCGGAGAAGAAATACTCGCAGAAGATGAGACGGAACGGGCGGCGGGGTGCGGTAGCCTTGGACTTGCCTTGGAAATGTTCTGTGAGGCGGCGTTGGAGGTCGGTGGTGAAGCCTACGTACAAGTTGCCGTCGTGCATTGAGAGCAGGACGTAAACGCAGTATTGCAGTTTGGAGGGCATACCCCAAACCATACGGTTGGATTGGGCAAAAGGCAATCCTTGTTTCTCTTTTCGGGCGACAGAGAATCAAAGGCGGAAGGGCAGTGCAGTAGAAGCTTTGCTTCACTGCACCGCCACGCAGTGAACTTCGTTCTACTGCGTGGTCCGATCCAATTCCTGCCGGACCGCTTTGCTCAGTTTTTCGAGCGTCACCGGTTTGCGGAGGTAAGCGCCAATGCCGAGGGTCTGTGCCAGGATGACCCGGGGCGATTCAGCATAACCGGAAACAATGATGGCTTTCTGCTTGGGGTTAATGACCTTCAGCTCCTGGTAGATCCGGGCGCCATCCATGCCCTTGTCCATGACCATGTCGAGGATGACCAGTTGGGGGAAACGGCCTTTCTCCTTATGTGTGGCGAATAGCCGCAGCGCCTCTTCGCCGCTATGTGCTTTCTCGACAGTGTAGCCCATCGCTTGCAGGAGGCGGGTCATGACTTCGATCTGCAGTTTGTCGTCGTCCACGACCAGGATGGTTTCCGTGCCGGTATAATGTTTTTCCGGCTCTACCGGCTGGATCTTGTCCCGGCAGGCCGGTAAATACAGGCTGAAGGTGGCGCCCGCGCCAACGGTGCTTTCCAGGTCAATAAAGCCCTGGTGATCCTTGACAATGCCGCGCACCACGCTCAGGCCCAGGCCGGAGCCGTGCTGTTTGTCGGCCTTCCGGGTGGTAAAAAAGGGATCGAAGAGTTTGTCCTGGATTTCCGGTGGAATGCCGTGTCCCGTGTCGGCGATCGAGACCTTGATATATTCGCCCGGCGTCATAAGCTCATATTTCTTCACCGGCGTGTCCAGGCAAACGTTTTCGGTCTTGATCGTCAGCGTGCCGGCAGGGCCCATGGCTTCGATGGCGTTCTGGCACAGATTCTGGATAACGCGCAGGAGCTGTTGAGGAGAACCCTTCGTGTTAAACAAATCCCCCGCCAGGGCCAGCTCAAGCTTAATCCCCTTGGCCGACTCATTACGCTCCAGGAACAAGGCCTCGGTTTCAATCACCGCATTAATGTTCAGCACGGACTGCTCGTGATAGGCGCGGCGCGACAGTGCCAGGAGCTGTTGATTGATGTGGGCCATCTGCTGGGCCGTCTTGGCGATGACGTCGAGGTCCGCATGCGCCGGGGAATTTTCCGGCAGTTTGGAGCGAATGAATTCCGGGTAGGCCACCAGGGGGGTCAGCAGGTTGTTGAAATCGTGCGCGATATGGCCGGCAATGCTGCCGGCCATTTCCAGGCGCTCGGCCCGGGCCAGCTGATCGCGGGTCTGGCGCAGGAGTTTTTCATCCTGCTTGCGCCGGGTAATATCGCGCACGAAAAAGCAAATGTGTTTTTCATCGCCCAGGTGCAGTTTGTTGATGGCGATCTCCGCTGGAAACAGGGATTGGTCCTTACGCCGGCAATAAGCTTCCTCGATCAGGGTGAACTGGTCGCGATCCAGGTTGCCGCAGATTTTCTGGAGGATGGCCTCATCGAAGCCGTAGATGATGTCGAAAATTGTCTTTTCACGCAGTTCGCGGACCTCGTAGCGGAGGAATTCCGTGGAGCGCGTGTTGCTGTCCAGAAGATGTCCCTCCCAGTCCGTGATCAGCACGGCGTCATAGATGCTCTGAAGAAATTCGCGGTAAAGCGTGTATTCGGAGGCCCCGAGCTTGGCCCGGACGGCCTCACGGGGCAGGCCGGCCGCTTTCGAAGTCAGCTTGGGCCCCTTCGCGGGTTTGGCCGCTTCCAGCGCTTCAGTCGGAAGCTTGATCCGCACCGTTTGGGCTGATTGCTCGTTGTGAGCCATGACTGTTGCCTTCAATCTGATAAGTCAACGCCGCGTGAGGTTTGCCACGCTTCCGGCGTGGTCCACGTCGCCAGGTAAGTGGCAGGCACACGGCCTATAGGAAATGGGCCATTTTGTAAACCCGGTGATCCCACCGGGTGGGTTTTTCAGCAGCATCCAACCTTGAACTGTGAACTTGGTTAGTACCTTATCCATCAGAAACCGCTATAAAAAACAAGAAAACATCAGCAAAGATTTTTTTAACCACGGATGAACACGGATTGACACGGATTATGATCAGAAAGTCTTTGGAGTTTTTTGAAGCGTAGCAATCCAAGGAA
>JBDRSI010000013.1:0-26222 GCA_043825055.1 Verrucomicrobiota bacterium | reverse complement strand
CAACCCGCAAGGCTACATGGCGCTAATCTGTTTCAAGAACGGATCGATTACCCGCGAATTTGTGCGCATTGAATTTGCCCGGGGCTCATGGAAGACATTTGAGGCCGCCCTGGCCCGGACGCCAGCCGGCAACGACGGCCGGATCGGGTTCTATTTTAAGGAGCCGGAAATCACGCCGACGGTGCTCAAGCCGGGAATTTACCGGTTCGGTCCGGATGAGCGCCCCGCCCGGTGGACGCCGGAACAGAACGTGCGCGCCGTGGTGGAAGGGCAATATCTTTCCATGCGTCTTCATGGAAACAATATCGGACTCGTGCCGCAAAAAATTCTGGCCACCGGCGGCGCTTCGGTGAACAAGAGCTTGTTGCAGGTAATGGCGGACGTGTTCGGGACGCCGGTCCATATATCCAGCCAGCCGAACTCGGCGTCGCTGGGCGCCGCATATCGGGCTTTGCATGGGTGGCATTGCGCGCACACGAGAGGGTTCGTGCCGTTTGAAAAGGTTGTCCGGGCGGCGGCATCCTTTACACCGGCAGCCAAACCCAACCGGGCCAAGCATCGTATCTACACGACAATGTTGAAACGCTACGCACAGTTGGAAAAACAAGTGATGAGCAGTTAGTCGCTGGTTGGAAAAAAACATCCATCCCACATCTGGGGATGAGGGTCGGCACTCCAAGTAGTGTTCGAGGCACAGGCACTCCCGCACTCGTACATCCAACACCCGCCAGTCCACACCCGTACGTTTTCTTGCCTCCGGGTCGCGGACACTTTCGCCAAAGGCACAGGATTTTGCTGTCACAGGATTTTTGCTTGCCTTTCCCGTACCGCATAGTATAGGTTTCATGCACAGGTGTGGATTTGCCCTGGTCTGTGACGGGGTTGGCACTCTGAGAGGAAGGCGACGGTAAAAGAGGACTTATCGGCACAGCGTCATCGGGCCGCGATGCCAACGCAATCCCTAAAAACTGTTTTTACGGCATAATACTATGTTCGCATTCAAGGGAGAAGGGCAAGCTTCACATGCCATTGCAGGCGCAATGTACACAAGAGTTCTTTAACGTTGCTGAACCGTGTTCTGTTGATGTAGTCCTTACCGTGGACCGGAAGTTTAAACCACAGGACCGGATTGAGTTTCAGTTTCCCAACAGTTGGTTATTACTCACGGGGCCGAGCTACACGCGGGAAATCCAATGTACCGATCGGACCAAAGAACACTTTGTCTCTGTCGCCGTACCCGAACACGATGATACGCGCTTTGTCCTCACGATCGAGAAGCGAAACTTATACTATCCCCAGGGGGCAGTGCGACATGGCCGCCTGGTCACCGCTGAGCTTATCACCGGCTCTGTTTCCGCAGGGACGGTAATCCATATCCGATACGAGAACACGTTCGCACCTTATGTAGCGGAAACCGAGGAACTCTGGCTTCGGGTGAACGGACAGGCGCCGGAAACAGTCCCCGTCCTCAAGGTGCAAGCCGGTGCACATGAGCGCTTCCGGGTCCTGGTACCGTCCTGCGCCAACATGGGCAAGGGTTTCGATGTCCTCATCGTGTCGCTTGACCGGTTCGAGAATCCGTCGATCACCCCATTCAAGGATGAGCGCCTCACGCTGACGGATGGAACCGTAGTGGCTGAGCATCTCCACGTGTCGGGTTCGTTACGTGTCCGTGCCCAAATCGAGCAACCGGGACTATACCGGTTCCGCTTCCGAGATGCCCTTTCAAACGCGATCAAGGTCGGCACCGGAACGCTGGGACCGTACTGGGGGGACATTCATATTCACACCAAGCTCTCGCACGACGGCCAAGGGACGGACCCCTATGCCTATGCCCGCGAAGTCAGCGGACTTGATTTTGCTGGAGTAACTGACCATTGGGAATCCCTTGGGTCGGAAGGCTACCGCGTCTTGACGAAATGGGCCAAGGACGCAAACGTCCCGGGCGCTTTCGTCACCATTCCCGGGTATGAGCGAAATCCAATGGAACTCACCGGGCATCACAATGTGTACTTCCGAGATCTGGCGGGCATGAATTGTCGTGTGGCGATCCCGGGGAAAAACGAGAACGTGCCAGCCAACAGTTTCCTCCATTTGCAGGACGCAGATGCTTCCGCCGCGATGCTCATCCCCCACCACACGGGCATCAACTTCGGCGATCTGCCACGCACGGGCATCGGATGCAGCGTCGACTGGGATGCTTGCGACGATCGGGGACTGCGTCCGGTCATGGAGATCTACTCACATCATGGACAGAGTGAGCAATACAATCCGCAGCATCTACTCGCCTACGAATGGAACCGCATGCGCAATTCTGAACGCCGGGCAAACACATCGGTACCGGGACCGTTTTACGCCCAAGACTACTGGATGAAAGGCAAGCGCATAGGTGTTATTGCCTCCTCCGACGAACACAGCGGTCAGGGCGGCCGTTGCCATGGAGGCATTGCCGCAGTATTCTCGGACAGCCTGACGCGTGAGGGAATCTTTGATGCCTTACGACAGCGCCGGTGCTACGCCACAACCGGCGAAAGGATTATTGTGGAGTTCAGCATCGACGAGATTGCGATGGGGGAGTCTGGAAAAAGGGCGACTGGGGATCGGGTCACCATTCGAATGCAGGTGTGGGGCACAGACGTACTGCTTCGTGTTGAAATCATGCGTTACCGGTTCGGTATTGACCCGCACTTTCTCCCTGTAATTTCTACCGCGCCTCGCCCGGAAGGTATGGATGCAACGGTTTCGGTAACAGACACTTTGAGCGCCTCCTGCATGTACTACGCCCGGGTCACGCAGCAACCGATTGCATGGCCGGCCATGGCATGGACCAGTCCCATCTGGATTGACGTAATAGATTAGACGAAAACAGCGAACAAGTCGGATGCAGGCAACGGCAAATAGCCGCGTCTGATCCGCAGCATTCGGTCAATACAACAAGGCCTGATTTATTTCAGCACAATCCGTTCGGGGACGAGGACGGGATATTTCTGGCGCTTGACCCAGTATTCACGGCCGCTGATGATCAAATGCCGGTACATCAACGCCTTCAGCTGGGCCTGGTTGCCTTTGACAAAACAGATCGTTACGGAATTCCTATCGCCACCGTCACTGGTTACCAGCCGAAAATCACTGGGTGCCCGGAAGATAAAATCTTTCGCGCGCAGGATACCCTCTACCTCGCGCCACCGCCCCTGCCCTGTGGCTGAAACCAGATCAAGCCCCGGCGGCGGGAAGAACACGGCGTCTTGAGCCGGCGTCGGCATAAGGAGCGGGACTGGCTGAGGCGATAGAATCGGCGGCTTGGCTTCCGGTACCGGCTTCGACGGCGGCACAATCGCGACCGCCGGCACCTGGGATGCCGCGGGTTTAACCGGTTCCGCTTTCGCCTGGTCCAGCCTGGCCGGCTCCACCTCCGTCAGAAGAACCACACTCACCAGCGACCGGGAAATCCACAGGGAACAGGCCGGCAACGGGGCGATTTTTATCCACTCGGCATGGGTTCCGCGCACCACGACTTTTTCGCCCTGGGGCAACTGGCCCACGATGTTGAAATTAATACCGGCGCCGGCGCGCACGTTCACTTTCTGACTGCAATTGATTGCGCCATCCTTAACGTAATCACCCAGCACCCAGAGGTCCACGCTGGCGGGCGGCACGATCTCAACCCAGTCCTGATCCATGGTTTTGGCCGCCAGGATGTCGTTTACCGAAACCTGGCCAACCACCTCGGAGGTGACGAGCGCCTTGGCCCGCAGATTGCAGTTATTTTTCAGCACCTTAACCCGGGTTAAGGCCGCAGTCTCCGCTGCGCCGCTCAGACACAAGCCTGCTACGGTTATCATAATCACAAGCCATCGTTTCATCGGATACCTCCTGGTTATATGACCCCAGCCAATATTTAACCTGATCTATTCATGCAAAGCCATGAACAAAATCACCCTGCCCTTCGACTTCGCTCAGGGCAGGCGGGCTTCGACTACGGCCTCAAGGCAGGCCTTCGCTCCCCTCGGCCTGAGCTCGGGACGAAGGCAGGGTTAACCTTGAGCAAGCCCTGAGCAGAGTCGAAGGGCGCGTCGAAACGGTTAAGAGTATAGCCACCGATTGGCGCGGATCAATACGAATGTAGCGGTTTAATCGCATATTGTCGCAAGGTCTGAACTTCTTCATTTTTCAAATGCCGCCAGGCACCCACCCGCAGGCGATCAAGAGTCAACGGGCCAATGGCCACCCGCTGGAGACGGCGGATGGTAATGCCAAGCTCCTCAAACATACGGCGGATATGCCGATTGCGTCCCGCCACCAGCCGGATCTGATACACGGCCTTTGCGGCCCAAGTTTCCACCAGCGTAATATCGTTCAGGTGCAGTCTCTCGCCCTGGGAGGTAACACCCATGCGCAGGCGCTGTTCCTGTTCAGGGGTCAGGCGTGTCGCCGTCCAGACCCGGTAGATTTTTTCCACACCATGCCGGGGATGCATCAGCATATGCGCCAGGTCGCCATCGTTGGTCACCAGCAGAAGGCCTTCGCTGTCCCGGTCGAGGCGCCCCACCGTGAATACGCGCTCTTGCAAGGGAGGCAATAAGGACAAAAAGGTTCGACGCCCCCGCGGATCGCGCGAGGTGCATAAAAAATCACGTGGTTTGTTCAGCACAAGGAAGATTTTCGCCTGCGACGCCACCGCGCGCTGATCCAAGCATACGGCCTGGCACGCCGGATCAATGCAGACACCCTGCTCCCGAACGACCTTGCCGTCCACGGAAACGCGCCCCTCGGCAATCAGCCCTTCACAGGCGCGCCGCGAGCCCAATCCGCAGGAAGCCAGGTATTTATGCAGGCGCGGATGTTTGTCAGCCTTGCGGTTTTGTTTTGGGGAGTCCAAGGCCGCGGTCTCCCTCTTTCCATTTTCCACTCGCGCGGAGAAAGTCAATCCGCTCAAAGCGTTTCAGTACATTGCGCTTGGCCGTAATTTTATTGGCCGATTTCAAACTGGCATGCTGCGTCATAATCCCATCTCCCCATACTTGATTCATTGCGACTTATCGAAATTTATAGCTGTCGGCGCAGGCAAAGTCAATGACATTGTGAAATGAAAAATTATTTCTCATAGAGCTTGACAACGGACCGCTTCTTCCTCTATATTATTAGTGTGATAAGGACCAGTTTATCATGTCCCCTTGACATTTTTTGGGGAGTGAACCGCATGCGGACAACGGGTTGATTAATAAGGCATTTTTATATGAACACAAAACCACCAGAAAAAACGCCGATTCATCTGCCCAAAGATCCCTTTGCGTATATCGGCTTCTGGCAGTTTTTGACGTTTATCATGCTGATCCTGCTGGTCTGGGTTAATGAGGTGCGGGACATGCCGGCCTTGCTTTTCAACACAGACCCGCAGGATGTAAATATCTTCCGGGGATGCCTATTGACGGTCGCCGTACTGGTGGCGGCGATTGTGGCCATCGGCAACACCTATCTTCAACAGAAACGGGTTTTGAATTCGCTGATTTCCGTTTGTTCCAGCTGTAACAAGGTGCGCGTGAACCAAAACCAGTGGAAACAGATGGAAGAATACATCAGCGACAACTCCCTGCTGACTTTTACCCACGGGTTATGCCCGGACTGCATGGAGAAAGTCATGCAGACGATCAGCCAGCGGACGGTTGCGAAGAGTTCGTAAGGCGGCTTTGGGCCGCAACCCAAGAAATTCCAAGGAATAGTCAAATTCTAATAAAAACAAAATAAATCCTGGCTTTCTTCCCGTTTTTTTCCTTTGCCTTAATTGATTACATTTCCTTGGAATTTGAAACTTGGATTTTGGAATTTCGTTGGCGTAGCCATTCTTGATGGTTTCTTATTTTTCATAGCAGTTCCTAACGTTTAAGGTACTACGATGCAGGGGGCGACAGGTTTCGACGGGTTGGTTGAAGCTCCTGTGGCGCGCCGAGGACCCCGGTTGGCCTCGTAAAATATCCGGGAAAAAAAACACAAAAGCCAATACAGAATTGGCCCTCGCGGCTTAATTGCTCCGCGACGTCTTACTGCTGACGATCCGCTAAGCAGAATAAGGCGACGATAGCGGGTTAGTTGTCGGGTCGCGCGACCGGGCCCGGCGGCGAAATCAACAGGACGCTGGCTGTGGGTGCAAGGAGTGCCGATCTTCCGCACACACAGCGAGACCTTAAAGACCGGACACGCGCGTAGATGCAGGAGTGACGCTTACTCGGACGGGGGTTCGAATCCCCCCGCCTCCATTCGACGCGTCCCGATTGATCGGGACTTGCTCACTTGTGGTGAGCTTGTCGAACCATGGCAGGCCATAATCCTCCGATATGCAACACAGAAAACAGTTTCTTGACAGACGCGGCGAATTTACCCTGATTCGCCGCGGCGAATTGGCATGGTTTTCCGCCTGTCGGCGGACAAGTCGACAGTTCTTGCTTCGGCGGCGCAAACACCATCCATATCAGGCATACTCGGCAACCGCCAAAGGCCGCCTCGCCGCCAGTGTTTTACGGTTGCTCTTGATGCGTTCGATCTCATGCAGGGTTTCCGCATCCAGATAGCTTTGCCCGCAGGAAGTGCAACCGATCACCGGCACGTTCTCAATGACCAGAATGCTTGCTCCTTTGCCGAAACTGCGCGTAACATGACGCGTACGCGCCGTATCCTTGCCGCATATATCGCACTTCAACTTTCTGTTTTCTTGTGCGTCCGACATCATGTTCCGACGGCGAGCGATTCGATGCGCGACATAACTTTGGGCCGCAAACGCCCGAGTCGCACGTAGACTACTTCTCGTCCTGCGCCTCCATCTCCCGTCCCATAGCCTGGTTGTATGCGCTGAGTTCCGCGTCCATTTCCGGGAGAAGAACGACTTCGGCATCCGCCGGAAGCGTGGCTTCGACCTCAGGGTGCTCAAACAAGTAGCGGCTGAATTCGGCGCTGAGCTCGATGTTTTTCTGCGTCATTTCTTCATTTGTTTTCATAGGACAAACCGCTTGTCGGCGGGACGGCGCTCAGTCCGGATGAGCAGGCGCGTCAATTGCCCATTTGCGTGGAGACACTTCAGATTATCAAACACCCATGCTTGACATGCCTTCGGTGTCAGATGTTTACGGGGCAATTCCGGAATATTGAATTTTGGCAAGTGTAAGGTTTTCATCGGAGCGCGGCCTTCAGCTTGGCATAGATATCTTTCGGCCCATACTTTTGGCACAGGCTTTTCATTTCTTCGATTTGCCACTCGGCGCGATTCGCCCTGAGTAACTCCACGATGTCTCCAAAATCTCTGGCTTCCCGTCGCGGCGCATTCTTGACGGCATGTAGCTTGAGAGCCACTAAGTGGATCAGACACGGAACGCGCCATTCAAATGCCCCCATGCAATACTTCCGACTCGCTTTCAACATCAACTGCAATGTCGCATGGTCAACCAGAAGGACGTCAACATCCATCAGATAAAGAGACGCGTGGGAATAGCGCGCGAAGTTGGCTGTCCGCGCACGTTCCTGATAACCTGCGGTAACGAGTATCTGCCCCACCACGCCTGCATCATGATCCGCCACCAAGCAGTCCACATCCAACGTCTGACGCACAATGCCATAAGGTTGCAGAGCATGACCGCCGATCAACAATGCCTGAATATTCCGTTTGGACAAGCCGTCAGCCAAAATTTCAAGCACCGATTTCATATGATCAGTTTGCGCAAAACCCGACCGATTGTCAATTATCATCTGAATATTGCATCGCGTCAGTTTGGCGCAGATGCAAGGCGCAAGCGGCGCCGCTGTATAAGCATACTGCAAACCGCTCGCAATGCGGCAGATGCGCCAAATTTACGCGACCGTCTTTTCCGGCGAACATCAGCGTTTTTGCAGAATTCTGTCATAACCCGTTGGGTTAAAAGGAAAAGTGGTGCAAAAAATAACTTGCACGCTGTGTTTACCCGCCTGCAACGCTGTAGCACTGCGGGCAGGTTGACTAAATATGACATTAACTCTGATGTTCGTGCAATATTCAGGTATCATCTATCCCTTCGTTCAGGAATAATCTTGCGCTTCCCTGCCGGCAGGCCATAATGCGGTTCCGTTATGATCGCAACCCTGATCTTTCAGCAAGCCCGGCGGAAACGCCGTGAACTGATCATGCTGGCCGGCATGATCGCGCTTTATTTTTTCTCCTACTTCCAGCGCGTGGCCGTGCCCGGCACAGTCTTTAATGAACTCCAGGTGGATTTTAACGCCTCGGCTGCGGCCATTACCGCGCTGGGCGCACTGTTCCTGTACGTCTACGGTTTCTGGCAGATTTTTGCCGGCCTGCTGGCCGACCGCTTTGGCGGCTTGCGCATGTTGTTGATCGGCGGTTTGCTGATGACGGTCGGGGCATTGGTATTTCCGCTCGCGCGCTCCCTGCCCCTGCTTTACACCACCCGCGTGCTGGTGGCGTTCGGCGCCAGCTTCATGTATATCAGCCTGATCAAGGAAATTGACACGCTGTTTGATCGCCGCCATTTTGCCATGTTATTGAGTGTGACGCTCTGTTTCGGCTATTCGGGCGGGTTGTTCGGCACGCTCCCGCTGGAACGGGCCGTCAATTGGTTCGGCTGGCGCGCCTCGTTTCTTGGCGCAGGGTTGCTCACCGCCGGCGTCTTGCTCGGCAATCTCTGGCTGATGAAAAAAATACGACGCCCGGAGCCCCAGCGCCGTCGCGCGCCCCGCCTGTTCATCAAGGATATCATCCGCAATCGGTGCAGTTGGCGCATTATTGTTCCCGGCGCCATTAACTTTTCGATTTATTTTTTATTTCAGGCTTCCATTGGCAAAAAAATGTTGTCGGACGCCTGCGGGGCCAATTCGGTCCAGGCCGCCGCCATTATGTTTGGCATGTTCCTGACGTGCATGGTCTTCACTTCCTTGGCCGGATTTCTATCGCGACTAATCGGCAACCGCCGCAAACCGCTAATTATCGGCGGGACCAGTTTGACCCTTGTCACGCTCACGTTCATGCTCTGGGTACTGGCGCATCCGTCCGACACGGCGGGACTGATGGCGACAGGCTGTATTTTACTGGGGATCGGCGTCTCAGTCTCGCCGCTCATAGTCAGTACGATGAAAGAGGTCAATCCCGAGGAGGCCGCCGCCACCTCGGTGGGCTTAATTAACTGCCTGAGTTACCTATGCGTGGCGGCCACCACCAACCTGGCCGGCATGGTGATGGACACGTTTCGCGAACAGGCCGTGGTCACAACGCAGGCCATTATTTATCCCGCCAGCGCCTATCGCACGATCCTGCTGGGATGCCTGATCGCCGCGGCGGCGTCCTGGATCAGCTCGCTCTTTATTTCCGAAACGCGTGGCCTGTGCACCTACCGGCAAAGGCCGCGTTTTTGATTGATTATTCAAGCGGGGGGGAGCATATTATATCTGACAGTAGCAGGAGCGAAGTCGAACAAAGGTCTTATGGGCAAACCTCAGCATCATCTGGTTGTGGAAGCGGGTCCGGACAAGGGGCTCGCCATCACTGTTCCGTCCCACGGCATCCGGGTGGGACGCTCCTCCAACAACGACGTGGTGCTCAAAGATTCTGTCATGTCCCGCTTCCATTGCCGGTTTTTTTTCAAGCCGGAAGACGGCCTGTGGGCGGAGGACCTGGGTAGTGCCAATCAAACCCTACTGAACCAGGCCCCCATGCGCGTGGCGCGCCTGCATGTCGGCGACCGCCTGGTCCTGGGTGATACCACCCTTAAGGTAGATAATGACTGCATCCTGGATGTCACCACCCGCAAGCTGTTCGACACGCCGGTCGCGGACGGACCGGCCGACGGCAAGATTGAATTCCGCCGCGCCTCCAACGGTCAAGAATCCGGCCGTAAGCCCTTGCGCGCAGCACTGATGACCCTGCTTATCCTGCTGGCGGCGCTTGGCGCTCTGCTGTGGATCTACAAAACAACACCAGGCGTCCGTGACGCGGCCGAAGTCAAGCACGCGGACACCACCCGCGCGCAAGTGCTGAGCATTTCCTACGAAAAAGTCCAGGCCGACGCCAAGAACATCTTCCGGTACGTGCTGGAACTGGAAGCCAACGAGCTTTCCATCCAAATCACCGATCTGCAGAACAAACGCCAGGTCGCTGGGCAACAACGCCGCCAAGTGGCCCCCGAAATATTGCAAAGCCTATCCGACACTATCGAACAAGCCGATTTCTTTGCACTTAAGGAATCCTACCAGGGCATTGCCACGGATGTCTGGGATCTAATTGACCTGACAGTGACCATCAACCGAAAAACCCGCCGGGTGCGGGTGCTTAACACCCAGGAGCCGGAAGCGTGCAAGACCGTCCGGGAAGCCATCGAGGAATTTGGGCAGAACGAATTGGGGCTGGCCGCGCTGGCGCTGGCGCCGGAAAAGCTCATAGACCTGGCGCGCACCGCATCGCTTTTAGGACGCAGGCTGTACGATCAGCGCGAAGTCAAGCACGACAATCTGGCCAAGGCCATCCGATCGCTGCATGAAGCCGAGTGGTACCTGGAAACGATTGAACCCAAGCCCGATTTTTATGCCGGCGCCGTGGCCCTGCGCACGGAGGCTGAACGCGAAATGCAGGCAACCGGTAACGACCTCATGTTCCTTGCCGAGCGCGCCATCCGCCTGAAGGACTGGAACGAGGCCGCGCTCCAGTTGCGCCTGTTGTGTGAAAAAATCCCGGACCGCGCGGACAGCCGTCACCAGAATGCCCGCAAGAAGCTGCTCGCCGTGGAACGCCATCTGAAGAAGAAATAAAATGCCAGTAAGAAAATCCAGTTTAAGCCTGCTGGCCGCCACGCTGATGGCCGGACTGATGCTCGCGGCCTGCCGGCTGGATCGTGACACCTTGCGCGGCGGCCAGTTGTACGTAACCTCCACTCCGGCGGACGCCACCTTGATCTGTGACGGCGTCAACATGGGCCAGACACCGGCCACCGTCATGGATGTGGCCGCCGGCGAGCACTTACTGATCCTGCGCAAAAGCGGCTATCGCGAGGTTCGCAAAACGGTGGGGACGCAACCGAGTGAACGGCAATCCGTGGATTTGAAGCTGGAACCGCAGACAGGCCTGCTGCTTATTCTGTCCACGCCTTCCGGGACGGATATTGACTTAGACGGTGTCAGCGCGGGTAAAACGCCGCTGTACCTGCACGACGCTCTGTTCGGCCAGCATCGCATCACGGCCAGCGCGCCCGGCCATCTGCCCCGCGTCATTACCTTGACTGTGGCGGATCAAGTCCCGCAGAAAATCGAGCTTAACCTGATATCGGATTCCGCCCGGATCATGGTCGAGACCGCGCCGACCGGCGCGGTGATTACGCTCGACGGGGCCACCATCGGCAAAACACCACAGGATCTGTCGGCCATTGCCAGCGGGAAACACACAATCGAACTCGCCTTGCCGGGATATTCCCCGTTCCAAAAAGAGTTTAGCGTCCAGGCCGGCGACCAGTGCACCATCAAAACGGCGCTGACCCCCCTTCCCGGCAAACTGACCGTGCTGTCCACGCCATCGGGTGCGCGGATTTATTTGAATGACCAATACAAGGCCGAAACCCCGTTTTCCGAAGATGTATCGGCCGGCCAGTACGCCATCCGCGCCGAAGCCCGCGGGTTCGATCCACTGACGTTTACGAACACGGTGGTAATCGGCACGGAATCCGTTGTGGAGTTTAACCTGGTAAAGAGCAGTGGCACCATCCTGATTTCCACCGAACCGCCGGGCATCGGCGTTTACATGGACGGTGAATTACGGGGCACTACGCGGGGCCGGCGTTCGATCTCGGAACAACTGCCAATTGATTTCGTTCCCCGAGGAAAGCGGATGCTCCAGTTCACGCGGCCGGGCTATTTTACTATCACCCGGACGGTGGATATCCAGCCCAAGCAGACGATGATCCTCCATGAGAAACTGAAGCTCCGGCCCGTGCCGTTTGTACCGAGCGTAATTATACGGACCGGTCAAAACGCCGAAGACACTTTTCGCGGCATTGTCCGGGAACGGTTTGAGAACGGCAACATCAAGCTGGAAATCGAGCCGGGTATCTTCAAGACATTCACCCCGACCGAAGTCCTGTCCATCGAGGCCATTACGAACGCCGTGGCACCGTAAGGCGGAGACGTTGCACGCAACTCAATTACGGATTGCGAAGAAAACAACCCGCGTCAAGGCAAAGAAAGAGAGGGTATGCCCATTACCGCATAGTCCGCGGGCAGACTGAATACGGCATCGGCAATCGGTGCTTTCGAAAGACTTTGGAGTTCCGTCCGGCTCGTCACTGGTTTATCATTCGTTAGCACGGTGGATTCAGACCGCACAATAAGACCCTTCATGGCGGCCAAGCCCCCAAAGCTTGTCGCTTTGAAGGCATCCTGCGCATAAACCCGAAAAGGTTCCATCTCGGAGGCTTCCGCAGCGTTGGCTATCCAGCATCGGATCGTCGTGCCGCCGCCCGATGAGCCGGCATATTCTTCGCAGGTGTAGCCGTTAATGGTTTGAACTTTACCGGTTTTTTGAATGGCCGATTTATCCTGGCCGTCAGCCGGCGCCGACAGAGCCAGCATGCTTTGCATGAGATCCAGCGGCATGACCATGACTTGTTTCTGCTTGTGGTCCAGGAAGAACAACTGCTTGGACTTCAAATCAACAATGGATGATATAAGCTTATCTGAAAAATCAATGCGCGCCTTCTGGCCTTTCATTTTCATGGTCATCGTGGAACCTTTGCCCGACTCCGCGGGCATGGCACTGGTTTCCAGATTCTGAACCATCGTCAGATCCGCCAGCGCCGTACTTACCCATAATGCCAGCCAAAAACCGACAATCAAAATCTTCATCATTATTCCTTTCTTGAGTTCCTTGCCTTCAGCCTGCCTCTCGTAGCTCCTTGCCTGCCCTCCATAGCTCCTTGAGCGACGGAGGGAGCGTAGTGGGGTCCGTTTTCAGCAGGTCCAACCGCAACATATTGAGGGCTGCCTTAGCCGCGCGCTCCCGGATCATGCCCCGATCGCCAAATAATAAAAAACGTTCCGCCACCACGCGGGTTTGACCGGCCACAGCCGGTGTGCCGGCCACATGTTTCGCCAGGCCGATCCAGACGGTGCCCACTGGTTTTTCCGGCGAGCCGCCCTCGGGACCGGCCACACCGGTCAATGCCAGCGCATAATCGCCCGCAGATCGCTGTAAAGCCTCCTCCGCCATTTGCCGCACAACCGCTTCACTTACCGCGCCCTCCCGGGTAATGAGATCGTCCGGAACTCCCAGAGCCGCGGTCTTCATGCGATTGGCATACACGACCCACCCGCCCAGGAACCAGGCGCTGGAGCCCGGTGCTTCCGTCAGCATCGCCGCCACCAATCCCGCCGTACAGCTTTCGGCCGTTGTCACGGTCCGATGCCGCGCATGCAACATCTCGCCCACGACCACCGCCAGCGACACCTCCCCCTCACTGAAAACGGCCGTTCCCAGTTTTTGTTTGACGATGCCCACGGCGCGGTCCAATTCAGTTTGAGCCTGCAAGCGCGTCGGAAAATCACTGCGGACTCGAACGGACACGATACCGGCCGATACCGTCGTGCCGACCATCGGATTTTGATCCCGCCGCATCAGGTCGCCCAAGGCTTCGCCCATCATGGATTCGCCGATGCCGAAAGTATTAATCTTGCGCGTCAAAATAGTCCGTCCCGCCTGGGCGGCGATCAAGGGCGCCAGATGCTGTTCAAACATAGCCTTCATTTCGAATGGAACGCCGGGCATGGCAAAGACCAGCGCGCGCCCGATTGCCAGGCGCAGTCCCGGGGCCGTGCCCTGCGGATTATCGAGCACCATGGCGCCCGCGGGAGCCATGGCCTGCTGACGATTACTTGCGGTCAGCACCCGGCCACGGTCTTTAAAAAACTGCTCGATCCTGGCGAGCGACGGCGCATGCAGAACCAAAGGCGCATCATGCAGTTCAGCCAAGGCTTGCCGCGTTAAGTCATCCTGGGTCGGCCCAAGACCGCCGGTGATCACCACCCACTCGGCTAATTCAGTCGCCGACCGCACGGCCTGAACAATTGATCCCTGGTCATCCGGCACGGTCAGGTGCGACCGGGTCAAGACGCCCAATGCCGCCAGCCGCGCGCTGAGCCAGGCGCTATTAGTATCCATCACCTGCCCCAGGGTCAACTCATCGCCCACGGATATAATGATTACCTGCATGTAACTACTCATCGGTTTCTTAGGCTATGGCGGACAAGTCGCGCTCGCCACCATTCTGCCGGGGCAGGCTTTTCACCAGCGCCAGCAGGGCCAGGACACTGACAATCGCCAGCACAGCAACAACTTGAAGCACGGAAGCGTGCCAGATCGAAACCCCAGCCAGATAGCCGGCCACGCATAGGATCAAGGGCAGGGTGATCCGGAACCGGTTCTGGGCCAGTTCGAAATTCATGATAATAAAAGCCAGGCTCAGGGGGGTCATGGCCCAGATCGTGCAGCGCACCAGCCGGCACATGGCCGCATCGGGTTGCCAGTCGTGATACAGGACACCAAGCGGCAACTGCGGGAAAAGCGCGCAGACCAGGGCACCCGGAATAATAATAATCGCCGTATAAAAGAGCGCCTTCCACAGGAGCCTGTTGTGCCGAGCGCTCGTAGCGCCATCAGACACCGTCTTTGGAAACAGTGCGCCGGCAATCGGCATGGGCAGGAAAATAATCATGCGCCCGATGGTGGCCGCGCGCGCATAAAACCCCGATTGATCCGGCGAGAAATAATGTTTAACGATCAGAATGTCGGCATTCATCAAAAACGAGAAACAGGCCATCACCACGATGGTGCGCCATAGATAGGACTGGGTTCCCGGCAAGGCTTGCTCCGTAGGCAAGCTCTTGCGCAGAATGACCCATAATCCGGCCATGGCAATGCCCACGCTGACAATCACCCCCACCCCTTGCCCTACCAGGGCCCACTTGGCCGAGGCAGCGACATAATAAACCAGGGCACCGCCAACTATCAGCCGCACCACACCCCAGCTCATTCCGGATACGGAGGCCCACCCGAAGGCCTGAATGCCGCCCAAAGGGGCACCGATGACCGGCGTGAAAAATGTCATGGCCAGAATTATAAGGGCCATGAAAAGTGCGCTCCGATCCGGCAAATTAAAGAACTCGGCCAGCGGCTGACGAAACAGTATGCCGATCACCAGCAGTGGCGCGGCAATAAACAGCAGTTTCAACGCCCAGGAGCGCATCAACGGCAAAATATCGCCGGCACGATTTTGCAGGAGAAGTTGCGCGGAAAAGAAAGTTAAAACCGTGCCCAGGGCGCCCAGCGGCATGCCGGCAATCAGAACCACGCCCAACATTGAGGAAAGCACGCCATATTCCGCAGGGACCAGCCAGCGGCCCATGACCATGTGAAAGAGCGCGTTGGACACATTGCCCACCTGCGATGCCGCCATCAGCAGGATACTATGCCGCAAGAGGTGATCTGATGATTGCATAATGCAGAAAGAATGTGCCCGCGAACGCCTATTGGTTTTTCCTTTTGATGCCCGCCTTGGCCCGGCGATAGATACGACCGCCGACAGTGGCGCCGGCAATTTCGCGCCAGTCACGCACTTTGCGAATCCTCAGGTTATAGGCATGCACGGCTTCGAGTAGCTGGCAATCAACCCCCAACTCACGACATCGTCCGATGATGGCACCCAAGTCCTTGGGAAAGCATTTTCCGCCAAAGCCACGTTCGGAGGTCACATCCAAATGACTGCGGCCAATGCGCGGATCCAATGCCACGGCCTTTTTGACGTCCTCGTAATTCACGTTTTGGGCCCGGCACAGGTCATAAAACACATTGGCCAGCGCAACCTTGGCCGCCAGCATGACGTTAGCCTGGTATTTGACAATCTCAGCGGCCATGGTGCTCAGGTGCACAATCGTCGCGGCGGGCAAACAAGTCCGGTACAAATCAATCACCTTCTGGGCTACCCAGTCGTTATCAGCCCCCACGACAATCCGATCGGCGCTGACGAAATCCTGCAGATAATTGGCTTCGGTTAGAAACTCCGGGTTCATGGCAAAGGGCACATCCGGATAGCGGCGGGCATACCGCTGGGTCGTGCCCGGCGCAACGGTGGACTTGATGACGACGACCTTGCCCTTACCGGCCAGTTTCGGGCAGATTTTAGCCATCATGTCGTCGTAAATCGAAAGGTCTATGGTGAGCTTATGCTCATTGTAGGGCGTCGGCAGGCATGCGAAAATGATATCACTCTTGCGCAAGAGCCCATTAAGATCATGCGGTCCCTTGTATTTATCATAAATGATGGCATGGTGTTTGGGTTCAAAGCCGCGTTCGCGATCATAATCCACAAACCCGTATTCCACGGAACGCCCCACGTAACCGTAGCCGATGATGCCGATTGTGCTCATTCAAATCTCCAATTATCAGTAATCAGTCATTAGTAATTAGCAATCAGTTCTTCGTTCTTGGTTCTTCGTTCTTTGTTTTTCCGCGTCCGTCGCCTGCCCTCCGTAGCGCATTGGCGTAGGAGGGTCCGCTCTACGCTCCACGTGCTTTCCGCGCGTACCGGAGCACACCACCGGCCAATAATATATCCCGTTGCCGGTCGCTGAGATTCAACTTGCCCCCGAGTGTCATGCCCCGAGTCTTGTTGCTTACTACAATGCTCTCGGCTTGGCGCACGCTATCGAGCAGGCCGGATATTTCGAGAACATCTCCCGGTTGAAGGGCCTCATAATCAGCGCCGGACGCCAAGACCAGCGGCACGATGCCGTAATTAATCAGGTTGGCAAAATGGATGCGCTCGAACGAGCGGGCCAGAACGGCCTTCACCCCCAGGTAGCGCGGGCAGATGGCCGCATGTTCCCGGGACGAACCCTGCCCGTAGCTCTCTCCCCCGACGATAATCGCATCCATTCCCTTCTGTTTGTATTCCAGACAGCGTCGGCTAAAGGTGGCATCAATAGGCTCAAACACAAAGTCCGCGTATTTTGGGATATTGGAGCGGTATTTCAACCGACGACCGGCCGGCATGATATCATCCGTAGTAATCTTATCGCCCACTTTGATGGCAACCACACCGGCCAGAAAATCCGCCAGCGGCTCCAGTTGCAAGGGTGCCCCGATATTCGGCCCCCGCACAATCGTCACGGCGTCGCGTTCGACCGGCGGCGGCGGGTTCAGGACCATGCTGTCGTCTATCACAAAGGACGTTGGCATGGCAATCGCCGGGCAGGCAATCGCCTGGTCGTCGAAACCCGCCTCCCGCGGATCGGTGACCACCCCACGAATGGCCGCCACGGCCGCCGTTTCCGGACTGACCAGATAGACGGATGCCGAAGGAGTGCCGGACCGTCCTTTGAAGTTCCGGTTGGTGGTTCGCAGGCTGACACCCTCCGTGCACGGAGCATGGCAGTTGCCGATGCAGAAACCGCATACCGGCTCCAGAATCCGCGCCCCGGCAGTCACCATGGCGGCGAGCGCGCCGTTTTCTGCCAGCATGCGAAATACCTGCCGGGATCCCGGCGCGATAACCAGACTGACGCGTGGATGGACCCGCCGGCCGGTTAACAGGTTCGCCACGCGCATGAGATCGGTGTAGGAAGAATTGGTACAGCTTCCAATCGTCACCTGGTCCACGGCCAGGCCATTAATATCCTTCACCGGGCAGACATTATCCGGACTATGCGGCTTAGCCACCATGGGCGCCACCGTGGCCAGATCAATATCAATAACCCGCGCATATTGCGCGCCGGCATCCGGCAAAATCTCCCGCCATACCTGCGCTCGTCCTTGCGCCTTCAGGAACTCCAACGTCACCCGGTCACTGGGAAAAACGGAAGTGGTCACGCCAAGCTCCGCGCCCATGTTAGTAATCGTGGCGCGCTCCGGCACGGAAAGACCAGCCAGACCATCGCCCCCGTATTCGACCACCGTGCCGGTATTGCCCTTGGTAGTCAGGATGCCCAGCACGGTCAGGATTACGTCTTTGGCCGAGCTAAAAGGCGGCAAGCGGTTATGCAGGTTTATCCGGACGATTTTGGGACACTCCATAAAAAACGGGGATCCCGCCAGGGCTAAGGTCACATCAATCCCGCCGGCACCGATGGCCAGCATCCCGACCCCGCCGCCGGTGGGCGTATGCGAATCCGAGCCCAGCAGACTCTTGCCCGGCACCGAAAATCGTTCCAGGTGGACCTGATGGCAGATACCGTTGCCGGCCCTTGAAAACAGGATACCGTATTTGGCCGCCACCGACTGCAAATACTGATGATCGTCCGCGTTTTCGTAGCCATCCTGGATGGTGTTGTGGTCCACATAACTGACGGACAGTTCGGTAGCCACGCGCGACAGCCCCATGCTTTCGAATTGAAGATAGACCATTGTGCCCGTGGCATCCTGGGTCAGGGTCTGATCAATCTTCAACCCGATCTCCTCGCCGGGGATCAGGCGCCCCTTTACGAGATGGGCTTCGATAATTTTTTGGGTAACATTCAGGGGCATGGGATAAATCCTGATTGCTGATTTATAATTTCAAAGTTAGGCCGCCAAAGGCGGCAATTTCTCTGTCATCCTGAACGAAGTGAAGGATCTCCGCAGTATTAATCACCTTGGCCAAGATTCCTCGCTCTGCTCGGAATGACAAACTATGCAGTTTTGACATTCCTATACATTGAATTAGTCACTAGCCCGTCTTGATTTCCCCATGGAGCCAGCTGTCGGATTTGAACCGACGACCTGGTGATTACAAATCACCTGCTCTGCCGACTGAGCTAAGCTGGCAATGCCGGTTATACCCGCCAGACAGAAGCAAGGTTACAAGCTTTTGAAGGGTCTGCAAGCTCAATTTATACCGGACATTAATAGGAGCCAGAATTCAGAATGAGCAAAGCCATGCCTGCCCGCCTATCACACCTTGCCCGAATCGGCCGGGGCTTGCCGGCCGAAAGCCTTTCGTCCTTGGATGGCATACGCATGGGCGTTTCGTTCTGGATGTTGGATTCTGTCTCCTGTATTCTGTCTCCTATGCAGTTACTCAAACTCATTAATTAAGGGGCACAAGTCATGAAATTATTTACCATTTTCGGCCTCGGCTTTTCAGCCTTGCTAATGGCCGGCGCATCAACCCATGGCGCAGTCACCGATCCGCGCTACACCAACACCATTGCCCAAATGACCGCCTATATCACCAACCAGATGGTCTTTAATAATATTCCAGGTTTGTCCATCGCCCTGGTGGATGACCAGACCGTGGTCTGGGCTACCGGATTCGGCAGTGCCGACCGCGAGGGCGGGGTAACCGCAGATGCCGACACCGTGTACCACATTGGTTCCTGCTCCAAGGCTTTTTTAGGCACAGCCTACATGCAGTTACTGGATCAAGGCCAGGTGGACATAGAAACCAATCTCACCCACTACATGCCCGAGTTTTCCATGTTGTCCCGCTTCACAAATTCAGGGCCGGTCACTATCCGGTCCCTGCTCAACCACCATAGCGGTCTGCCTGGAGATTTTTTTAACGGCACGTTCACGTCGCAAGCCCGCGGCGATTACGTGGAATGGCTGATCCGCTATTTGCAGGGCGACTATGCCTTTGCGCCGGTGAATGAACGGTACTATTACTGCAACACCGGTTTCGTTTTACTCAGCGAAGTGGTTCGGCGCATCACCGGCACAAGTTTCGCGGCCGCGACCGATGCCTTGCTCTTTACCCCCCTGGGCATGGATGCCAGTTCGTTCCTGCCGGACAAACCCGCCATCGTCAGCCGGCTGGCGGCTTCATATAACACGTCCGGCGAACTACAGCCGCCGGAGATGGTACAAGTCCTGGGCTCGGGCAGCATGTATTCCTCGGCCAATGACCTGACCAAATATATTCAAATGATTCTCGCCGATGGACAGTTCGGAGGACAGTCACTGGTCAGTTCGAATGGCATTGACATCATGACCGCGCCGCAACTGACCAATCTGCCACTGAATGTCTCGGACGACCCTCAAGGGCTGGGCTGGGATAATGTCAGCGACCAACGCCTGCGTTACGCCGGAAACGTGTTCTGGAAAGACGGCGGGACGCTGTGTCATAGCGCGTTCCTGGCGATTTCACGCGACCTGAAGCTCGGCATGGCAGTGATTCAAAACACTGCCGGCAGTCAATGCGATACCATCGGCATTCAGGCTTTGCAATGGGCCATTCTGGACAAAACAACCACCAATCACTGGCCGACCAACACGTTTGTGCCGACACCCTCGCCCGTCACCAACCTTCCCCAGGACGAATTGAATGCTCTGGCTGGCTTGTATGTAGGCAGTGCGGGCTATCATAAGATCGCGGCGGAAACTGACGCGCTTACTGTGACGTTAAATGCCCATTCCGACACGCCCACCATATTCAGCAACCTGGCGCCGCGTGCCAATGGCTGGTTTTCCACGACTAATTCCCAGGACATTCAATTTGCCTTCACCAATTTGGCCGGGCATGACATGCTGGTGATACATCAGGTCAACGGCGCGTTTGAAGTCGTAGGTGCGCTGGGCGAACGCTATGTCCCGGCCACGCTGTCGGCGGCTTGGGGCGGCCGCACCAATCGCGTGTATCGCATGGTGGACCTGCATCCCGGCGATTATTTCTGGTATCCCGGGCAACCCGGGGCAAAGACACTTCGTTTCACGACAAAGGATGGAGCCTTAATGACCAGCTGGATGCTGGGCGTCTATGTGATCGAACCGCAGACGAATGACAACTTAGCCTTCCAATGGGGCACGCACTATCGCAAAGGCGGCGCCGTCCAGGTAACCACAACCAATGGATTTGAGCTCCTGCAATATTCCAGCTACCGGTTTCTGGATGAGGCTGCCATCCCCACTCTGCCGGTTTCCACTGTTATCAACGGTTCGATTCCATTTGCCAACGGAACGCAGTGGTACTGGTTCACCGGCCATACCGGCACAACCTACCGGGCCCGCCTCACGGCTCCCAACCAGAATTACTTCGCACGCATTACCGACCGGGAGGGGATTGTTCTTGGCTCTGGCACCAATGGACCGGCCACCTTGACTTGCACTTCCAACGGCACCTATGCCATTGCCGTGAGCGCCACCAATTCATTCGCATTCAGCCTGATCGTGTGTGGAAGCCGGCAAACGCCGAATGATTATGATGGCGACGGCAAGGCCGACCCCGCCATCTATCGCGGTTCTGACGGTCTATGGAAGGTGGCGCTCTCGGGGTCTGATTATCAAGAGCGGCTGGAAGTGGAAACCGGTTTAGCCGGTTTGACGCCAGTTCCCGGTGATTACGATGGCGATGGACTCACGGATGTGGCGGTCTATAACCGCTTGAGCAGACAGTGGCTGGTAAGATACACATCCAGCGGCCTGGTGGATGAGGGCTGGCTTGGCGGGCCGGAGTTCACGGCGGCGCAATGCTATTTTGACGGGGACACCAGGACCGATCTCGTCGTGTATCGCGAAGCAGATGGCTACTGGCTGGGGACGGCTTCGTCAAGACAGTATGCTCTTTGTGATGCATCCCTCGGGGAGACCGGCTACCAGTCGGTGGTGGCGGATTACGATGGTGACGGGTTAGCAGACCCGGCGGTTTATAATCGGACAACAGGCCTCTGGGCAATTAGTTTATCCGGAAGCAGCGGTCAGGTTGTGACCGGGACGTTCGGCGGATCTGGTTATCTGCCGGTCAGTGCGGATTATGACGGCGACGGGATAGCCGATCCGGCCATATATGCTCCATCCACGGCCGACTGGCAAGTGTTGCCATCCACCTCGCTATCCGCCTCGCTGGCTGCGCAGGGTCGCTATACAACATTGTGGGACGGTGTGGTTGGGAATATAAATGGCATACCGGTTCCGGCGGATTATGACGGCGATGGACGGGCTGATCCGGCGGTATATCATCAGGACACCCCTTCGGCGGGCTCAGGGCAGGCTGGTCTCTGGCAATTATTCCGCTCGTCCCAAGGTTACCGGGAACGCAGCGGCCCCTTCGGCGGGCCGGATTACCAGCCGGCACTGGAATAAACGACAAGACCGACCTGGCGGTGTACGATCCCATGGCCAACATCTATTACGCATGGCTTTCCGGATCGAGTTATTGCCTGGCCAGCTTAAGCTTGTAAAGGTTATATCGCCGCGCGAATGGCAGCGGACCTGGCGGCAATCAAGGGGCGAAACCAATGTTCGGCACTGCTAACTCGCGGCACACAGATTATGCCCAGCGCTTCCGGCCAGCGCGTTTGCTTCGGATCCTGGCCAAGAATGACAATCCCGAGTCGGGGGCATAATTCACGCAGGGCTTTCAGCAGATTGTGCGCGTCCTCGCCCAGAATGCTTTTTTCCATGACCAGGACATCCAATTCCCGGGTTCGTTCCACACTGGCGAGAATCGAAACAACATTCGCTTTGCGATCAATCCGGGCACCGATACTCAACAGTTTTGTTGCGAGCATATCCAGCTCGTGACCCGTCCCGGCCAGCATGACCCGCCACCGCGCCAGCAAGTCGGTGATTTGGTCGGGGGAAAGCCGCCCGGCTGGCTCAATATCCGAGCGCGTATCCAAATGCGGCAGGCAGACGCGGTAGACACATAACCCGTCGGCGGTCGAAAGCTGATCCAGATGACCATGCGCCTCTTCCACGATCGTCCTGACCACCGAAGAAATGACGCCACCCTCATCGGCCACCGGCGCCACCTGTTGTGTCGGCAAGACTCCCTCCATCGGCGGAGTCGTCTCTCCGGAAATCAAAATGACGGCCTCATACTGGTCGCCGACATCCAGCAAGGGGCCATGTCCCGGCCGGTTCAGGGAAATCGTCACCGTGCCGGGGCGCGATTGCGCATCGGCCGCCAGGAGGCCCAGATTCAGAACCACCTGTTCAACCTGGGCCGGCGCCAGCGGCACGGCCGAATACGAACCTTGGATCGTCGGCTTCACGGTCCATTCCGGGGACAGTGCAATGCGCAGTAAGACGGCCGCCTCCGCCACATTGCCAGCCAGGTTTTCACTAGGTCTGCCTTCCGCCCCGGAGCGGCTCAATTCCAGCAACTGGCGGGACAGTACCACGCCCTTCTGCGTTTCTTCGGCAATGACCGTCAATGATCGTTTCAGGTTCTCCGGATCCATGCCGAAGCGCTGAAGGAGCGTGGCATGCCCGGAAATCGCGCACAGGATATTGTTAAAATCGTGAGCCACCCCCGCCGCAAGCCGCCCTATAATCTGAAGCTGGGCAATCTGGCGTTTGCGGATTTCCCGGGAATGATGGGCGGTGATATCGCTGATCAGAATCAACATCAAACCTTCCGAGGGCTGGGAACGGAACCGCAGGGTGCGCAGACCGTGGCTATAAACGCAATCCTTTTCGATTTCACGAGGCTGAAGCGGATCCAGGAGCTGATGCATGTCCTGTTCCGTCAAGCAGGCAAAAACGTCGCGGAGCATAATGCCCTGCCGGCCAATAAAGCGATGCGGGACCAACTTCCGGGCCGCCGGATTGGATCCGCGCACATGGCCCTTGCCGTCAATGGCCAGCAGGCCATCGCTCAGGTAATCCATGGTATCCACGAACCGGCCAATCCGTCGGCGGCCTTCGATTTCGGCGGTTGATCGGATGGCCCACAAGCCCAGGGCGCCGGCCAGAAACATGCATCCCATGGTCAGCGCCCAGATGGCAATGCTCAGTTGCTTAATCGTCTCAGTGGCAGTTTGTTCCGTAATCTGATCCTGGAGATAGGAAATAATCGTTATCGAGGCCACGGCGACGATCGCAAACAGGATGATAATCAGAACGGCATAGCGCCACGCGCTTTTGGGAAGGAAGGTCATAATTTCGTCGCCAAAGAACTGGAATTCAGAAGTCAGCCCGCCTGCAACGCTATGCGTAGCATTGCGGGCAGGGAGCCAGAATTCAGGCCTTTCTCAAATAGTGTGGTTTTGAAATCCGAATACACACATTGTCAATTACAGGGCACACCGTAACAGGGAAGTTGACCTGGTCGCTTTTGTCATTCCCATGAAAATGGGAATCCCGTGTCTGGATTTCCTCTGATTACCCGGGATAGGCCAATCTGCCGGCAGCGGATGGATTCCCGCTTTCGCGGGAATGACAAAAAAACGATTCGCGCCTGACAACCTGAGCTTCACATGGCAGGCCGAATCTTTCACGGTTTTGCCGGCGGAGTCGCTTCTCCGCCCGCTGGCGTCCCTGCTTCGCCAGGGCTTCGCAGGGCAGGCTGTCGTCCGTCGTCTGGCGTCTGTCGTCCGCCCTCTGCCGTCTGGCCCATGCCCGCCGCAGGCGTAACCGCATTGGTGCCGATCGTCACGCCGGCCACCGTATTGGAAGGAACGGCCTTCACAGCGGACAACGGTATCTTTTCATATTTATCTCTGGTTAGCTGGGCCACGGTTTCCAGGCCGGTCAGCGGCTTGCTGTCGTCCAGGATCGTGGGCGTAATTAATATGATCAGGTTGTTTTTAGTCACCGCATCTTCGGTATGCCGGAACAACAGGCCCAATAGCGGAATATCACCCAGAATCGGAACTTTCTTCTCAATCTTGGATTTTCTGTTTTCCACCAGGCCGCCAATGGCGACCGTATGGCCGCTGGGCACGTTGACGCGCGTCGTCAAGTCGCGCGAAAGCACAATGGGATAGGTCTTGCCAGTCAGAGGGTTTTTAACCTCGCCACTCTGGGTTGCCGTTTCCGGCCGAACCGTCAACCGGACGGTATTGTGCACAAAATCGATTTCGGGGATGACCCACAAGGTCAGGCCCAAATCAAGGATGATCTCGGGGCCGTCCGAATATGATATATTTTGGGCGCTTGATGATCCCGTATCGGTTTTCACCGTCGGCAACACCGGGTATTTTTCGCCCACATGAATTTTGGCCTCCACGCGGTTGCCGACCACGATCTGCGGATGCGAAATCATCTCCGCGTTGCTGTTTTTTTCCAAGGCGCTCAAAAACAGCGACACCTGCGAAAAATTCAAGAAAGCAGAAGCGGTCCGGGCTTCCATGACCGAATCCAGGACGCTGTCGGAACGATCGTCGGTTATATCCCGCCCCTGACCAATTTTATCGGTAATCTCGCGCGTAGGGGTTAACTTTGTTTCTCTCCATGCCGGGAAATCGTCCGTCTTTGCATGATCGATCACGACGGTTTCCTCATATTGCTGGCCATGGATGTCATACCGCTTTTTGATATCATCCTGGTTACTGCGCCTATCATATTGGTTGAACTTGTTATCCTTGGTGTTTTTCACGGAATGCGAATCGCTGTAGTTCCAGGCCAGATTCTGAAGCCCCGCCTGCGCGCCAAAGCTGTCCAGCATCCCCCAGTCAAACCCTAATTTTTTACTGTCGCCGGAGGCCACGTTAATGATCCGGGCCTCGATGAACACCTGCGGCTCGCGTTTATCCAGCGTCAGGACCAGTGCCTCGACCTTATCCACATATTCCTTGATATCCGTGATGACAATAGCCGTCGTAATGCTCGGGTTCTGGATCGTCAGCGCGTCCTTGGTTTGCGAAGATTTCAAACTAATCACATCCTGTTTGGCGCTCTGGCTGGTGGTAATGCAACCCCGCGGCGACAGGACTTTGAACAATTTGATCTGTTCCACCAGGTCCACGGCATTCAGGTATCTCGGGACAATGGTCCGGGTCGTCAACGGCTTGGTGGCCTCGATTTCCTGAAGCTTTTTGGGATACATTTCAGAAGTAACGACCATGAGAATGCCGGACGGGTCTTCGATCATGGAGAGGTTTACCGAGCCCAGGGCCAGGTTTAACGCCGATTTCCATTCCACGTTCTTCAGGTTGGCCGTGATAACCATGTTGGTGAACGCGCCGGCCATGATGATGTTGGCGCCTGAAATCTGGGCGAACATGTTCACCACGTCCGGCACGGGCACATTATCAAACGCCACGGTAATCAGGCTCGTGCCGTCAGCGCTTTTTGTTTCCACGGATTCCGGCACCGCACTGGTTTTAGAGCTAACCGTAATTTCCACCACGCCATCGGCGCTTCCATTCTTCCCTTTGGCCAGCGGCGTTTCCGGAGCGGCGGGCGCCGCTAATCGTTCTTCGTTTGTAAGAGCCGCTTCCGGGACGGCGGGCGTCTCGGCACTGACCTCTGATCTCTGACCTCCGACCTCTGCGGTCGCTTGTTCCGTCGCACT
>JBDRSI010000012.1:0-4287 GCA_043825055.1 Verrucomicrobiota bacterium | reverse complement strand
GCCGGCAAACCACGCGGCCGTTTCCTGGTCAACGTGACCAGCGCCAGGCAGGTTCCGCTTGTTTCGGATAAGATGCCGGGGCGGCAATTGCCGGCGCCCAGGGCGCCGGCATACTGGTCATTTGTTCCGGCCACCATCAATGTGTCTGGCGCAAGCCCCCAATTTTCCGCCACCGGCGTTTTAATTTTTCCAATGGGCGTTCCGGGAATAAGAATTGTTGAGAGCTGAGATAAATCAACCCCACCAGCCTTAAGAATGGCAGGATCATATTTATTCTCATCAGGCGTCAACAGACCGGTGGATGAGGCGGTATTCATGTCTATCGCCGCCAGGCCGGTCAGACGGTATGAAATATAATCCGGCAGAAGAAGAAACCGCCGCACTTTTTGCATTAATTCCGGCCGATTTTCATGTAACCATTTGATTTTAGAGACCGTCATAATCGCGTCAATGGAAGGTTTCCGGCGGGCGGCCGATTGCACGGTATCGCATAACTCTTCTGCCTGCCTGCCTGCCCGGCTGTCATACCACATGATGGCGTCATGGAGCGGACGGTCATTTTCATCCAGAGCAACAAAAGTCTCCCCCTGGGATGAAACCACCATTGCCAGTATTTTTGCCCCGCTTTTTTTAACGGCCTCACGAACGGATTTGCGGGCAGATTCATAAATAATATCTATGGAAATATCAACATGCCCGTCCGCGGAAACGGTCGGCTCAAAAGAACGCCGGCTGAAAGCAAGCATTTTTCCATCCCGGCTGAACACGCCGGCCTTCACGCCGGTGCCGCCGATATCAAGACCGAGATATGCCTGGGTTATTGACATAAAATCGTTTCCTTTATGCCACAAAGAATGACTTTTTAATTTGTCATCCTGCCTGCCCGCCATAGCCTCTTGGCGACGGCGGGAGCAACGCGAAGGATCTCGCTGCGGGCAACAGACCACTAACGAGATTCCTCGCTACACTCGGAATGACAAACCACGATCAGAATGCGAATCCATATTACAAAAATTGCAATGCATCTAGTTGACAATAACGACGTTCCAGCCCATCAATTTCCCAAAATCACTTAATATATTAATGTCCGCGTGATAACAAAGCGCGGCATGATGAGTGCCGCCTGCGCGGCTGTAAGTTTCCAAAAAATCGGATATTCGCAAGGCTGGTTTCATCCACCCCCTGACCGAATCTGAAAATCGGTCCGTTCCTTTTTTTGCCGACTTCATGGCAACCGGAGACAGAATCAATCTGAAATGATCTTCGGGCAGAGGAGCCAGATTCACGAAAACCGCCGGACCGCCGCGCAGGCACCCCCGCGCGCGCACCGGATTTTCCACATCGGAGAACTTGTAATCCATCTCTTCCAGTCGCGCCCGGCCGGCCAACAGGTTGACATTGACTTCGCCCATATGGCTGAGAAAGACGGTGTTGCTTTTCCAGTCCGGACAAAACATTTCGGTAAAGGTCGTATCCGGATAAGCGGCCATCAAGGCGCCGGTCAGGGCGGCAGTCAGTACGTCACCCTCCCCGGCGTATCCGAAGCCGTGCGCCATGGCCTTGCCGGCCTCCAAAAAGGGAACGGTGGGGATGCCAACACCGCGGGTCACAGCCAAGAAATTGACCGTAAAGGCCGACAGGCGTTTGATCGCCATCCAGCGGCGCACCGCCAGACCCACATGCACGGAGCGCCGGTGCGCGTCCGCGTTGAGTTTGGTCACGCCAAACCGTTTCCGGTCGGCGGCCATTTCGGCCTGGATTTCGGCAGGCCGAATGGCAGTCAGCAATTTTTTAATGGTCCCGCCGCTTTCCGCAACGGTTGCCACGCCCAGCGTTCTTTTGAGCACAGCGGAGGGCACGGCAAAATCGCCCATGCCTTGGAACGGTTTGCCAATGCGCCCTACCCTTGCGCGCCCCATGGCGGAGGCCATGCGGGCGCTGACAACCCGCCGTGCTACGCGCTTGAGCACATCGGATTTGCGCCAATGGCCGGCCTCAATAACATATGGCTTGGCGTTGCGAATCAGCAGATTACACATATCCTGCACGCCATGGATACCGTGATTGAACATGATCCGGTCCGGCGACTGGGATGAACTGAAATCATAATCCGGGGTTGTGTCCAGGACTATGACCGGCAATTTTGTCCGCGCCAAAACTTTTGCCGATTCCAACGAAGGCGAATAGGCCAGATGCAGCGTCACGATGGCGTCAACTTCCGCCTTTTCAAATGTCCTGACCGCAGCGGCAAATTCCGGTTTCAGGCGGCATATTTTTACCTCGACAACTTCTACACCTTGCCGTTGAAAGGCATTTGCAATGGAAGCGTAAAACGCTTCCAGCGGTTTCCTGCGTTCCGGCGGAGAAATTTTGTCATATAGTTCCAAATAAAATGGCAATAGTCCTATTTTTAAATTTCTCATATCATTCTTCCTTGTAAGCGCGACAATCGCTTGTGTGACATCTGATTACCCCTCCCCGATCAGCTTGATATCCAGGAGTGAGCATAAGTCCCGGTATGGTCGGCGCTGGTTGCCGTAAGCAAGGATGTAATGTTGTCCCAGAACGTTTTGAATGAAGGCCTCCGGATCAGAGTCGAAATTAATTTCCAGGCTGGGGAGCTGGGGCGCGGGCGGCGCCCAGCCGGCTTCCTCCCATTTCAGCGGAGTTTTAGCGTTTCCGGTCATCACGTGAAGAAAATAATTATCGCCACTATACCCTAGCCTGGCAATGGTTACCGGCCCGGTCTTCAATCTGGAGACATTCTGTAGTCCCTCGCCGAAATCTCCAAAGGCATTGGGCAGAATCGTAACTTTTCCTTCCACGATCTCGCCGGGAATATAGTCCGGCACGCCCATCAGCGCGCCGTTCCGGGTGAACTCGTAGAACTCCAGATAGGCGGCGACCTGTCCGGTCAGAAACCGGGTGATCAGTTGGGTAACCGCGCCCATGGAGTCGTTTTCGGGTATCGAACAGACGGTCAGGTTCTCGTGCAACAAGGTCAGCGCGCCCGCCGGGGCGAATTTTAAGAGTTTCTTGACACCGTCCACGTCGGCATAGGAAATCGCCTCGTAGCCCCGTTCCTCGATTTTCCGTTTAAACGCCAGGTAAAGGCGCGCCGTGTCGCGGAGCGTCTCCGGCTTGGGTTCTTTAATAAAATTCCAGTTCTCCCGGACGTAACGAATTGGCGCGGCGATATCCGTGTCGGTCAAGGCCTTCATGTATTGGGCAATTTCCAGCAGGTCAAAATGTTCAATTTCCGGCCCGATGCGCCCTTTCAACGATATGCCGTCGTAGAGCGTGCCATAGAGGCGCATGTCCCGATAACCCGCCATGCCGATTTTGGCCTGGCGAAGCTTTTCAAGAGCGGCGGCGGCTCGGGCGAATGATGTGATCTCATCTGCGGGTGCGGACTCGCCCAAACGATTCACCAGATATTTAAACCGGAATTTCATATCCCGCATAGGCTTTCTCAATGCCGTGGTTCCGGCCTGATCCGCGGTGGTGATAAACCGGTCTCCTTCCCGGCATCCTGTCAGTCCCCATAAGAGCATCGGCTTATGTTTGAACGGCTCAATTACGCGGATGACCGCCCATGACGGTATCCAGCCGGCCACGCATACGATCAGAAAATCAAAATCCATCTTCTTTAATTCCGCAACGGCGCGGTCCGCCTGGTTTCCGGCGGGATCGTCAGAAACCGGGGTCGTGGCTCGGATACTGATTCCCAGCGACTTAACCAGTGCAACGGCTTCCCGACATTTTTTTTCAATGATCTCCCTGGAGGTGTTGACCTCTCCGAATCCCACAAACCCGGCCGTAATTTTCTGATTCATCATTTTACTTCCCGATTGTCTGGCATTTAATCCGGCTTCGCCCTTTGGGCTACGCCGTGATCACCTTGCCGCCTGGTAAGGCAAATAAAGCATTAAGGCTGGTTACGGTTTCATCAACCAGTTTCTCCCCGCCCTCCGATCCGACGATGCCATTAATGATCAAACCGCCGTAACCGCCGTGTTTTTCAGCCTTTGGGGTGGGCAGATAAGCGGCCGAACCACAGCATAGCTGAACCACGAATGTTTGTCGGGCGCGACTGCGCGCCTTGATCCGCAGGCCGTAATCCAAAAACAGTTCAAATGGGTTTGAGCAGAAGGCCGTGTCTCCGATTCTCAAGGTGTGTAGTTCCATTTTATAATCCCGCGATTCATTCCGCTCCGCCCAGCGTTTAATAACCGCCTCGGCGTTTCGAATGAGGACGAAGTGATGCAGCTTGCTGTCATAGGGGCC
>JBDRSI010000011.1:0-2559 GCA_043825055.1 Verrucomicrobiota bacterium | reverse complement strand
GGGTGGATCTGTTCGAGGAGCGGGCGCTCATCCACTGGGACGAAACCCGGCACAACGTGGACCTCTCCAAACTCATGGACTGGGTGGGCGAAAACGCATCCTGCGCCCGGATTTTGCCTCCGGCCAAGCTTGAGCTGCGTCTGTCCGGTGCCTCGCCGACCCTGGCCATGCATGCGCTCAAAGACATGCTGCTGGTGCTCAGGGAGCGGATCAGGCTGTGAAGGCCCGCGCCGGGAGCCTCTCCAAGTTTGAACTGGACTCGGTCAGCGCTGGAGGGTAGTACGTTGGGCGCATTGCCAACTTCGTCGCGAGCAGCCGGAAGGTTGCCAGAGAGCCTTTGTTGCCGGTCCGGAAAATGATGTGCGGGGCATATGGGCCTGCGCTGTTCCTCAAAATAACAAAATGAGACCTGATTTATGAAAAAATGCGGTGTTCGTGCTGTTTTGGCGTTTTCTCTCTTCTTTGTCCTCGCGGGCCTCGTACAGGCCGCGCAGGTGGTCGATCGCATCGTGGCCGTGGTCAATGGCGAGATCATCACCTTCCAGGAATTGCAGCAGCAGATCCGTCTTGTCGTAGGCCAGACCCCTGATCCCGAAACTGCCGAAAAAATCGCTCCCCAGGTCCTCGACGACATGATCGATGGCATCATCCTGCGGCAGGAAGCAAAGCGGCTCAAGATCGAAGTCTCCGATTCCGAGGTGGAAAACGAGATCCGCCAGTTCAAGGTCCGCCGTCGTCTGAGTGAAGAGGATTACGAGCGCACTTTGCGTCTTCAGGGCCTGACTCCCGAACAATTCAAGGAACGCAGTCGCGAAGACATCATCAAGCACAAGATGCTCGGCTACATGGTGCGGCGCAAGGTCGTGGTCACCCAGGAAGAGATTGACGCCTACAAGGCACAGAACAGTGCTGAATTGACCACCGAACGTATCGTGGACGTGCAGATGCTCGTGCTCGTGGATGAGGAGAGCGCCAAATCGGTCTGGCAGTCTTTAAGCGCGGGAGAGGTCAGCATTGATGAGGCCGTGGAGCGTTATTCCATCGGTCCCAAGGCCGACAACGGCGTCATGAGCGACGTGAGTTGGCGGGAATTGGCCGAACCTTGGCGCGAAGGCCTGCGGGATCTGAGTGCGGGCGAACTGAGCAAGCCTTTTCTGGTCCAGGACAAATGGGTCATTCTGAAGTTGCTGAGCCGTCGGGACGGAGCGCGGCAGGACCAGGCCGCCATGGATGAAGATGTGCGGGAAGCCATCCTGCGACCCAAGCTGGAAGAGCGATTCAAGGAATACATGAACGGTCTGCGCGGCAAGGCCATCATCCAGAACAAGCTTTCAGTCTGCGATTCGACAAACCATGCATGGAGTTTCCTGCATATGGATTTGATTGAGATCGGAACGGCATTGCGCGAAGGCCGGGAACAAAAAGGGCTGACAGTCGAGGCGGTCGAAGAGAAGACCAAGCTCGCCCCTTCCGTCATTGTCGCCCTCGAAGAAGGCAACAGCGCCAGATTTCCTCACGCAGTCTATGCCAGGGGTTTGGGGCGGAGCTACGCCTTGTTGCTGGGTCTGGACGCGCAGGAATTGTGCGCGCATTTCAGTCGTGAATATCCGGTACCCAAGGATAACGATCAGTCCGAATCCCATGCGCCTCATATTCACGTCAAGATGCACGATTCGGGCAATGTCGTGACCACCGTGCGCATTGTAGCGATTCTGGGCATTCTGCTCCTCGGGGCTCTGGGCTGGTATGTTTTCGACCACTATCGTGAGCGGGCTCCCGAGGCTCCCGCCCCGGTGGAAAAAGAGGCGAGCCCACCCGTTCCTCCGGCGGAAGTCCTGCCGTCCGGGTCTTTGCCTGCCCCGATGACTCGGATGCAGGAAGTGGCGGCCACGCCGACGGCACAGTCCGGAGCGGGCATGGCCGCCAACGCCACCTCCGATGACGCGCCGAACGCCACAGCCGAGACTTCCGCCCCTGTTGCGGGAGAGGTCGCCCCGGAACCGGTGCAGCCCTCCGCCGTCGAACCGTCCGCCGAAGAGGTTCAGGACACCCGGCCGGAGCAGCCAGGCGCTTCCGTGATGCCCGTCAGGGAACGCAGCCTGCGCATCGTGGCCCATTCCGCGAGCTGGCTGCAGGCCCGTCCCGACGACAAGAGTCTGGATTATTTTCTGCGCAAGGGCGAGTCGGCCACGATTGCCTTCAGCAAATCCCTGAGCATCAAGTTCGGCAACGCGGGCGGGGTCAAGCTTGAACTCGACGGTCAGCCTTATCCCTTCGAGGGAGCTCTGGGCGAGGTCAAGACCCTGGTCGTGGAATAGGCGTGTCAAGGGTGGGACCGGGGAAGGGACATGGAATTTTCTGAAAAGGTCCTGGTGCTGCGGGTGGGCACTTTTCGAGAAGCGGACTGCTGGGTCCGTTTTTTTTCTCCCACGCACGGCCTTCTGACCGCTTTCGCCTTTGGCGGACGCCGCAGCCGCAAGCGTTTCTGCGGCTGTCTGGATCAGCTCAGTCAGGTCCATTTTCGCGTCAGCCAGGGACGGCAGGAGTATTTGTGTCTGC
>JBDRSI010000010.1:0-2722 GCA_043825055.1 Verrucomicrobiota bacterium | reverse complement strand
ATCAAGCATAAAGGCGTGTTGTGCGACCGGTGCGGTGTGGAAGTGACGTTGTCGCGCGTGCGCCGCGAGCGCATGGGGCATATCGAACTGGCGGTGCCCGTCTCGCACATCTGGTTCTTTAAGTGTACGCCGAGCCGCCTTGGGCTGATCGTGGACCTGACGGCGCGCAGTCTGGAGCGGATTCTGTACTACGAGGATTATATCGTCATTGATCCCGGTAAGACTCCGTTGAAGGAAAAACAGATTCTCAGCGAGGAAGAGTATCGGGAAGCAGTGGAATTATACGGCGAGGAGTTCAGCGCCAAGATGGGCGCCGAGGCCATCCGCGACCTGATGAAGCGCATTGACCTGGCCGCGCTAATGGCCGCGCTCGAAGCCCAGATGGGTGCCACGCGCAGTCAACAGACGCGCAAGAAGCTCGCCAATCGCATGAAGATCGTGGAAAGCATGCGGCTCAATGCCATGCGCCCGGAATGGATGATCATGCAAGTATTGCCGGTCATCCCGCCGGATCTGCGGCCATTGGTGCCCCTGGAGGGCGGGCGGTTTGCGACATCGGACTTGAACGATTTGTACCGCCGCGTCATTAATCGTAATAACCGGCTTAAGAATCTGCTCATCCTGAAGACACCGGACGTCATCATCCGCAACGAAAAACGCATGCTCCAGGAAGCGGTGGATGCACTGTTGGACAACGGGCGGCACGGCCGGCCGGTGACGGGCTCGGGCAACCGGCCGCTCAAGTCGCTGAGCGACATGCTCAAGGGCAAGCAGGGTCGTTTCCGGCAGAACCTGCTGGGCAAACGCGTGGACTATTCGGGACGTTCCGTGATTGTCGTGGGGCCCGAGCTCTTGCTCCATCAGTGCGGTTTGCCCAAGAAAATGGCCCTGACCCTGTTCGAACCCTTCATCATCCGGCGGCTGAAACAGAAAGGCCTCGTGCATACGGTGCGGGCCGCCAAGAAAATGATTGAAAGCCAGACCAACGTCATATGGGATGCATTGGATGAAGTCATCAAGGGCCGTACCGTCATGTTGAACCGCGCGCCTACCCTGCACCGCTTGAGCGTCCAGTCCTTCGAGCCGATTCTCATCGAGGGCGATGCCATTCAAATCCATCCGCTGGTTTGCACAGCCTTCAATGCGGACTTTGATGGCGACCAGATGGCCGTCCACGTGCCGCTCTCGATCGAGGCGCAGTTGGAGTCGCGCCTGTTGATGCTTTCGACCAACAATCTGTTTTCGCCCTCGAGCGGGCGACCGGTCATGACGCCGACCCAGGACATTGCGCTGGGCATTTATTACCTGACCATGGGGCCGAGCGCCGCCAAAAACGAACTGTTCCTGAGCAAGACCGATGAGGAAGGCGGCCGGCACTTGCCCATATTCGCGGACGCCAACGAGGTGCAGTATGCCTTCGACATGGGTAAAGTTAAGGTCCAAACGCGGATCCGGTTCCGCAATCCCGATTACAAAAAAGAAAAAACCGTCTATGGCAAGGTGGGCGAGCGCGTCATAGCCACCACCGTGGGCCGCGTGTTTTTTAACCGCGTTTTCCCCCATACGGTGGGTTTTATCAACGAGACGGTTACCAAGAAACTGCTGAGCACGATCATCTGGAAATGCTACCACGCGGCCGGACAAGCTGAAACCGTGCGGGTGCTTGACTTGCTGAAAGCGTTGGGCTTCAAGCACGCGACCTTGACCGGGATTTCCATCGGCCTGGTGGATATGATTGTGCCGGAAGGCAAGGCGAAGATCATTGAGGAAGCGCGCCGGCAGGTCAAGGACGTGGAACGGCAATATCAAAAAGGTATCATCACCGAAGGCGAGCGCTACAACAAGATCATTGACATCTGGACGCGCGCGACAGAGGAAACCGCCGCCATTATGATCGAGGCCATGCAGAAAAAGCAGGCGGCCGGCGAGCCCAACCCGCTCTTTATGATGGTGGACTCGGGCGCGCGCGGCAGTCGTCAGCAGATTCGTCAACTGGCCGGTATGCGCGGGCTCATGGCCAAGCCGTCCGGCGAAATCATCGAGCGGCCGATTTTGTCCAATTTTCGCGAGGGCCTCAGCGTGTTGGAATACTTCATCAGCACGCACGGCGCCCGCAAGGGCCTGGCCGACACGGCGCTGAAGACCGCCGATGCCGGCTATCTCACCCGCAAGCTGGTGGATGTGGCCCAGGACGTGATCATCACTGAACAGGACTGCAGTACGCTGAATGGCATCAGGGTGTCCGCCATCAGCGGCAGTGTGGAAATTCCGCTGGGCCTGCGCATCATTGGCCGCACGGCGCTTGAGGATGTTTTCGATCCGCGCGACCCCAAGAAACGTCTCTTGGCCGCGGGCCAGGAGATCAGCGAGGCCGATACCGAAGCCATCGAGCAGGCCGATATCGAAAGCATTAAAATCCGGAGCGTGCTGACCTGCGAAGTCAAGCGCGGCGCCTGCGCCAAGTGCTATGGCCGTGATTTGACGACCGACAAACTGGTCGAGCTGGGGACGGCGGTGGGCATCATCGCCGCGCAGTCCATTGGGGAGCCCGGCACCCAGCTTACGATGCGGACCTTCCACATCGGCGGTGCGGCGAGTTCCCGAGCGGGACAAACCGAAATTAAGGCCAAGAACTCGGGAATCGTGCACTTCGCGGATGTGCGCATGGTCAAGGATGTGCAAGGCGACAGCATCGTGCTCAACAAGAACGGGTCGGTGGTCA
>JBDRSI010000009.1:0-3920 GCA_043825055.1 Verrucomicrobiota bacterium | reverse complement strand
TGATCTGCTCCAACCCCTGTGCTAAGACCTAATGGCTACTTCGAATGGTTATTTCTATGCCTGCACGTTCACAGTAATTTTAAATATATCAGGGCTTGTCCGGAAAAGCCAGTTGAAAGAGGCAAGTCACACGGTCGCCAGCAAACCCAGCGCCCGCGCTTTGTCTACCTTCAACGTCTTTGGCGTCATGGCCTCAATGATCTCCCGTAACTGTTCATTCCGGCTTTTCGCACCGTTCATCAGCATCCGGGGCATGGCCTTTTCAAACTCGCGGCGAAAATCTTCGCGCCCTGGCTTAAAGTAGTGCTTGCGCACAATATCAACCGCTGTGTGCCCGGTCACGCGTCTGACCAATTCTTCCGGCATCCCGCCGGCCAGTGCCCGTGTGACAAAGCTCGTGCGGAAGGAATGCCAGCCGCGGATGCTGCCACGATTTAACCGTTGCCCCTTGACGTTCTCCGCATGAATGGTCCCTCTGATCACGGACGGAATAGGTTGCGGGACCTGGCGGCGTAGGACCGCTGCGCCAATCATGCCTTCAAGCTCGTGCAGGTGCAGAGACACCGTACCCTTGCTCACGCAAAGTTCTTTGGCGATTGTCGGCAGGCCCTTGCCGCCTATGTAGGCCGTGAATATCGCTTTCATTCTCTCCCGCTTCGCTTCGATGCGTATTCTCACCAAGGTGAACACCTGTTCTCATCCGAAAGTGAACGGTATTCGGAGCTTCGCGACGCTGTGTTTTAATTGATAACACTTGAGCCGGTATAGCTCAAGTATTTCTTTCGTTTTCCGATCGGAGTCCCGCCTCGGGACGACGCTCTTTTCTTCTCCTCCTCCCCACATTTTTTATGGGTCCATTTGGAGCCTCCCGCGAAAGCGGGAGGGGGTTCTTGTTGCTTGATCAGGCTGCTTTGCTCTTGCGTTTACGCATGGATTCGCCCTTGAGCTCGATGCGGTGCGCGTTATGGATCAGACGGTCGAGGATGGCATCGGCGACCGTGGGGTCCGGGATCGTCTCATGCCAGGCATTCACCGGGAACTGGCTGGTGATCAGGGTGGCGCCGCTGCCTTGGCGATCATCGAGGATCTCCAGGAAGTCCCGGTAGCGTTGTTCGTCCAGTTTGGCCAGCCCCCAGTCATCCACAACCAGGAGCTGCGCCTTGGCGATCTTCTTCAGGAGTTTGGGCAGACTGCCGTCAGCCTGGGCCAGGGCGAGTTCCCGAACCAGCTTTGGGGCATAGAAGTAAATCGCGCGATAGCCTTCACGGCACGCCTTCTGGGCCAGGGCACAAGCCAAGAAGGTTTTGCCGGTGCCCGTGGGACCAGTGACAATGACCGTCTGGTGGTACTTGACCCAATCGCCGGTTGAAAGCTGATCAAGCACCGCTCGTTTCAGGCCGCGGGCTTCCCGGAAGTCCACGTCTTCGATGCAGGCCGATTCTTTGAGCTGGGCATAGGTCAGGCGGGCCGCCAAGGATCGGCTTTCCTTCCAGAGCCATTGCCGCTCGACCAGCAGGGCCAAGCGATCCTCGAAGGGCAACTCCGCCGCGCGGGCCTGAGTGCGTTGTTCCTCATAAGCCTCGGCCATGCCGTTGAGTTTCATGGCCAACAGCTTGCTCCGTGTTTGTTCGTTCAGCATACGGCTTCCTCCTTGTTACCGGGTTGTTGATAATAATCCGCGCCGCGCACATTCAGATGGCGAATGACGGGCGGCGATGGGAGCAGATTCAAGAGCGGTTGGCGGTCCAGCCCCGTTTGCAGCATCGACTTGATACTGCGATAGGAACACGCTGCCAGCGATATGGCTCGCGCACAGGCCTGTTCAAGGCGCATCTTCCCATACATCCGGCCCAGCCGCATCAGTCCCAGGCAGGCGCGATACCCCATCTCCGGGTGCGGTTGGATATCCAGAATGCGGGTGACCGCTTGCGCGCATTGCGGACCTATCTCGACCTCAGCCCAATGAATGAGCCGACTGGGCGTCCACTCCAAGTGCTGTTGATGGCTTTTTGGCCGGTGGGCCGGATCGGTAGTCGCTTTCCCACGCTCATAGCTGCGCGCGTGCGCCGCCACGCGGACACCGTTGAGCAGGAGTTCCACCGTCCGGGTGGTCAACCGCACGTCCACCGTGGCATGCACCAGCCGGTACGGCACGCTGTAGCAGTGGGTGTCGACTTGGACGTGGTAATCGATGTTGACCTTGGCCTTGCGCCATTCGGCCAGCTCGTAGCGGCGCTCCGGCAAAGGCCGCAGGGCGGGACGATCCAGCTGCTCGAAAAGGCTCCGCCGTGTGCCGGCCATCTTTTTGAATGGCCGCTCGTTCAATCGCCCCAGCAGTTCACGGATCGCCTGATTCAGTTCCAACAGACTGAAAAAGGTCTGGTGGCGCAAAGCCGCGATAATCCAGCGTTCCGCGAATAACACCGCCGCCTCGACCTTGGCCTTGTCGCGCGCTTTGCGCGGCCTGGTGGGCAACATGACTGTGCCATAATGACTGGCCAAGTCCTGATAGCTGGGGTTCAAACCGGGTTCATAGCGGCTGGGATAGGTCACGCCGGTCTTTTCATTGTCCGCCACCGTCAAGACCGGCACTCCGCCAAAGAACTCGTAACTGTGGATATGACCGTCAATCCAGGCCGGAAGTTGCCGGTTGGCGAACGCCTCGGCATAGGTGTAGTTGCTCGCTCCCAGGGCCGCGACGAAAAGACTGGCTGGCCACATCTGTCCGGTCACCGGATCATGCACCGGAATCGTGGGACCTGCCCAGTCTACGAATTGCTTTTCGCCCGCCCGGTACGCCTGCCGAATCGTCGGGTCAAGTCTGTGGGCCCATTCCCGATAATATCGGCAGAACTGGGGATAGGAATAGCATTCCGGATGGTCGCGCCGGTATTCCTCCCATAAAAGCTGCCGTGTGACACCCTTACGCGTCAACTCGTGGCGCAGATATGTCATTTCAGGCAACGGCCGCTGGCTGGCCGGCGGAGCGCTTTCTACCGGTTCCGGGGTACACAACCGCGCCTGTAGCCGTTCCTCGTCCAATCCTTCCGGCAGCGGCCAGGTCAATCCTGCTTTGACCGCGCCAGTCAGGTAGTTCTGCACAACCCCTACGGAAATGCCCAGACTCCTGGCTATTTCCCGCACGGACAACCCGGCCTCATACCTTAACCGCAATATCTCCCGTACTTTGCGCATGGATAACCTCGTGTTTGCCATATCCCGATCCCTCCTTTTAGGACCGGTACTATGGCCACGTTATCCAGCGCCGCCACCCCTTTATTACCCCCGTTCATTTTCATGAGAACGGGTGTTCACGTTCCATGAGAACAGGTGTTCATTTTGGATGAGAATGAGTGTTCACGTTCGATGAGAATCCGCACTTCGATCATCTCGCCGGCAGCAATCTCTTCAAGTCCCCGGCGGATGAGTTTATCCGGCGGCAGTTCCGGCAACGCCGGTCTTGGGTCCGGCTTCTCCTGCTCCCTGGCCTTGATCCGTTCGGCCATCTCCGCGTCCACGAAGCCCGCCCGGGCCAGGATCATACGTAAGTGCCGGTTAAGGCCATATGGGTCTGCCTGGTAAAGTTCCGCTGCTTTCGGGAAGACGTACTCACTTCCCGTTTTCGGTGTGCGGTTCAACTCCTCACGTAACGTTGGCAGGATGGGGATCTCCGCGGTCTCGCCGGTCTTGCTCGTGCGGATCTCGATAAAGCCCGCGTCCAGGTCCACGCTCGCCCACTTCAATAGGGCGCAATCTCCGCGCCGCATGGCGGTACAGATGGCGGTCACAATCGGCCCTCGCAACAGTTCGTCATCCCGCGCCGCCGCCAGGATTGCTTCGATCTCGTCTTCCTTGAACGGTTCCCTGTGAATTGTGTCTTCATCCTTCTCGCTCACGTCCTTCAGGAAGTTACGGTAAGC
>JBDRSI010000008.1:0-20836 GCA_043825055.1 Verrucomicrobiota bacterium | reverse complement strand
AACGTTTTTGTGCGGGCCTGTAATTCCCGGGCTTTATCCAAGTTGCTCACAAGTCTCCCTCAATCTCCGAATCACGGCATCTCTTAAATCACTCAATCACTTAATCACTTAATCACTTAATCACTTAATCACTCAATTTCTTCAGGTCGGCATCCACCATCATGTCCACCAGCTTGTCAAAATCCACGCTGGGCTTCCAACCCAGAACCCGGCGAGCCTTGGAACTGTCGCCCAGCAGATGATCCACTTCGGCCGGGCGGATAAACTGGGGGTCCTGGACGACATAGCGTTTCCAGTCCAATCCCGCGCGCGCAAACGCCCGCTCGATAAAATCGCGGACGGAGTGCGCTATGCCCATGGCAATAACGTAATCGTCCGGTTGCGGCTGTTGGAGCATCATCCACATGGCCTGGACGTAATCGCCGGCAAATCCCCAGTCGCGTTGCGAATCCAGGTTGCCCATGTGCAAATCGCGTTCCAAGCCTAACTTGATGCGGGCCACGCCATCGCTGATTTTGCGGGTCACAAATTCGCGTCCACGGCGCGGGCTTTCGTGGTTAAAGAGAATACCGGAGACGGCATAAAGATTATAGCTCTCGCGGTAGTTGACCGTAATGTAATGCCCATAGGCTTTGGCCGCGCCATAGGGACTGCGCGGGTGAAACGCGGTCAGCTCCGTCTGGGGCACTTCGCGGACTTTGCCGAACATTTCGCTGCTCGAAGCCTGGTAAAACCGGGCCTTAGGACAGATCTGCCGCATGGCTTCCAGCACGCGTGTGACGCCGATGGCCGTGAACTCACCCGTCAGCATGGGCTGGGTCCAGGAAGTTGGCACAAACGACATGGCCGCCAGGTTGTAAATCTCGTCCGGCTGAACCTCCTCCATGATCTTGATCAGGGATAGCTGGTCCAGCAGGTCGGCCTGTTTCAACACCACGCGGTCGGTCAGGTGGGCGATGCGCTCGAAATTTTCCGTGCTGGAGCGGCGCACCATGCCGTACACGGTGTAGCCTTTTTCCAGCAGGAATTCCGCCAGGTACGATCCGTCCTGCCCGGTGATGCCGGTAATCAGTGCTTTCATGGCCTGTCCTTAATAAGAAAGCTCCTCCTCCGGAGGAGCTTTTGGCCGGGTTGTCGGAAAAACATTAAATCATGCGCGCGCGCGCCATCTTTTTCCGGCGCCTTTCGCTCGGCTTCTCGAAGTACCGATGATTGCGGATTTCCTTCATCGTTCCTTCCTTGTCCATCTTTTTCTTCAGGCGCCGCAAGGCCTTGTCAACGTTTTCGCCTCTTTTCAATTTTATTTCAACCACGACGTATTTACACCCCCTTCATGCTCTATGCCGTTTGCCTGTTCGTTTGCCGATATAATCGTTGCGCTAACACGCATCCTTTATAGTCCAAGCGCCTTGCCGGCGTCAACTGCTTTTTCAAGGTGTTCAAGTTTTCTTCTGCCGGGTTAGAAATAATAGGATGTGTTGACCGTGAAAAGAATTTGCTGTTCCCAGGCGTTGACGATGGTCTGAACCGGTTCGTTCTGGGCGTTGAGCTCATAGCCCAGATCGTAGCCGCGGCCGAAGATGTAGTTGATCCCCACGTTGAGGGCCACGTTCTTGACTTCCCGGCCCACGCTTACCGTCAAGCCGTAAGTGTCCACGTTGGAGGAGGCGTAATTTTCGTCTTCATTGATTTCCGGCACCGAGGAAAACCCGGTGTAAAAGCCGGCCCGCACCGGGTATATTTTCCGGATATAGTATTCGCCGCCGAGGTTCAGATCCAACACGGACGCCCGGACGATGCGCGCATAGTTTTCACGGCCCAGGGCTTGCCATTGCTGGAGGTTGTAGCTTGTCGGCAGGTGGTAGGTCAGGTCCAGGCCGAAGGCGTAGTTGCCTTGGACTTGGCGGCCGACGCCGAGGGCGATCTTGGTCGGTAGTTGATTGTCCGTGCGGACGTCTTCCGTGTAATAGTAGTTATTAGACAAGACGTTGCGGCCCAGAATATGCTCCATGGTTTTGCCGCTGTCAAAAAGATGCGCGGTGGGCGGCTGGAGGGTCAGACCGATGTTCCAGTCGCGGCCGGGGCGATATTGCATGCCCAGTACCACGGCCAGGGCGATGTCGTTGAATTTACGGCCGCGCGCGAAGGAGGCGTCATAATCTTCGTAAAACAAACTGACGTATTCGTTGTAGGAACGGTAAATGCCGAAGAGCGATGCTCCGAGCGACAGCGATGGCGCGAGCTGATAGGCCGCCGACGGGCCGACCCAGATGGTCTGGTCATCCGTGTTGAACTGGTACAGATGCTGGCTGTCGCTATAAGCCACAATTTCATTGAAGGAAGAGCGATCCGGCACCAGGGCTGAAAAGGCCAGGGACAACTTGGGGCCATATTTCCATATGCCGCCCATAGTGGAGGGAATGGTCACAAATGAGTCGCCTTGAACGTTTTCCCCGGGGAACAGGCCGTTCTCGATATGATACAGTTGAAACCCGTACAGGTTGGCCGAGAGCGATATCGTGTTGGCTTTGGCCATAGTCAGGCCGGCGGGGTTATAGTAACAGGCGTCCACGGAGTCGGCGATGGATACCACGGCGCCGCCCATGCCCGCCGCGCGATCGCCCACAATGTAAGTCTGATATTTACTGTCGGTGGCCCATGCCGTCGAGGCCATTACTAATCCCGTCGCCAACATACGCACAACCATTCTTGTCGTCATTTCCTGTCCTCCTTTTGGGGTTGAAAACCATGCCCACAAACACCGACTTGTCCGCCATTAACCCCGCGAAACGCGGGGCAAGCCATCAACTTTATCCCGCGTCGCGCGGGACATTATCCATCAACCATTATCCATCGCCACGTTCCGCTCCCTCAGGTATAGTCGGATTCGGCGGGTTCCGCGACGGCGGCCAGTAGTTTTTTGATCAGGTCCATCGAGGTCAGGCCTTCGGAATCGGCGGCGAAATTCGTGTAGATCCGATGCTTCAGCACGGGAATCGCCGCGACTTTAATGTCGTTACAACTGACGTGAATCCGGCCGCCCAGCACGGCCTGGGCCTTGGCGGCCAGAATTAAAAACTGGCCGGCCCGCGGCCCCGCGCCAATATGCACGTATTCCTTAACAAAATCCGGCGCTTGTTCGTTCCCCGGCCGGGTGGCGCGCACCAGGCGGATCGCGTATTTGATCACATGCTCGGATACCGGAATCTTGCGCACGACCTGCTGGAGCTGGATCACCTGCGGTTTGTTCAGGACTTTTTGCGGTTGGGCGGTTTGCGTTACGGTCGTCGTGCGGATAATGACTTCCTCTTCGTGTTCGAGCGGATAGTCCACCCAGATGTTGAACATGAAACGGTCCATCTGGGCCTCCGGCAGGGGGTAGGTGCCCTCCTGTTCGATGGGGTTCTGTGTTGCCAGCACAAAAAAGGGCGCATCGAGGGTGTAGGTTGTGTTCCCGACCGTGACCCGTTTTTCCTGCATGGCCTCCAACAGGGCGGCCTGGGTCTTTGGCGGTGTGCGGTTGATTTCATCCGCCAGCAGGAGGTTGCAGAAAATCGGGCCGCGCATGAAGCGGAAATCCTTTTCATTCGTGGTCCGGTTGGTTTCCAACACTTCGGTGCCGGTGATGTCTGTCGGCATCAGGTCGGGCGTGAATTGGATGCGCTTGAAATCCATGTCCAGGACCTTGGCGATCGTGCTGACCATCAGGGTCTTGGCCATGCCGGGCATCCCGACCAGCAGGGCGTGCCCGCCGGCGATCATGCACATGAGTATCTGGTCGAGCACCTCGCGCTGTCCGACAATGACCTTGGCTGTTTCCTGGCGGATGGCATCCATGTGCTTGCTCATCTGCTTGACCAGCGCCAAATCGTCCGCCGTGGTCGTGACCGGCGCCTTAGCTGGCGCCGGGGTTACGCCGGATTTATCCTGAGGTGCTTGTTCCGTGCGCCCATCGGCCTGAAAGCGGATCTGGGTATCGCCAATTTCAATCAGATCGTTGTCCCGCAAGGTTACCGTGGAAATTGGCTGTTGGTTGACCAGGGTGCCGTTCGTGCTTTTCAGGTCGGTCAGCATCCATTCGGTCTTGTCCCGGTAAAACCGCGCATGATGGGAGGACGCACGGGTATCGTCCAGGATCAGATCGCAATCGGAGTGCCGCCCGAGCACGAGGTCAGCATTCTGCAGGTCAATAATTTCGCCGTTCTTGGCGCCGCCGGCAATCGTGATTTTGGCCATAAACGATAACTCCTTACTGTGTTCGGTTGTGTTCCGCCCAACTTATGGGCAATCATTCCTTGGATGCGGACATTCCATTCATCAGGTTTAATTCCCCCAGGTCCTTATCCGTATCCACTACGCGGATACCGCCCAGCACGGGCAGATAACAATGGGGCAGGAGGCCCTTGATGTCCTGGGGGCCCACTTCCGTGCGCACAATCTCCCGTGTCTGCACCAGTTGCCAGCCGATCTCGCCGACGTCTTCCAGGATTGCCAGCTTGATACTGCGCACCTGGATGTCGGTGCGTTCGATGCCGGACTGCAGCATCACGGGATGCGTACGTACCTCCTGCAGAACACAGCGAACCTTGCCGTTACGGCCAGTCGCGCCTTCACAGCGGTGAATTTTCTTGGTGTCGAAAAACGGAACGGATTTATTAATCGCGAAGGCAATGGACCGCCGATCCCGGTCGGTCAGCGTATCGGGGTCGCGCGCCAGCCGGCACCCTTCGTAAAACCGGTCGGACGCCACCAGCGCCAGGTCGTAGATCGCCGCCGGCAGTCCGGTGAACTGGATTTCTTTTCCGTCCTCCAAAACCGTGCCCTGGTAAACCAGTTTTGGGTTGCCGTTGTCAATCGCAAACGCCTGCTGAACCGGATTGGCGAAGGCCACCAGCCTGGCATGGATGCCGCCGCGCGCGGCGGCATCACTCTTGGTGTACAGCCGGGAGGACTGCTGGGTGCCCGTGACTTTGCCTGCCAGGAGCGATGGGATTGGAAGCAGGAGCGTGAACGATAAAACCGTTAACCACATAAGCCTCATAGGTTGATCTCCATGCTCAGTGTTTTGTTTGCGGTGCCGGCTTTTTTCTGATACCGAGCGCTTTGTTCGTGCCGAACAGGCCGGCCAGGCCGGCGGCATCAACCTTTTCGGATGCCATCCAATCTTGCGACCGGGTATTCAGATCAACCTCCAGCTTGCCTGTTTTTTCGGCCGAGGCCAGCAGGCTCCTGGCCTCTTCGGCCAGCGGATGATTGGGCAGGCGCTTGATGATCAGCAAGCCCAGGTCCCGCGCCTCTTTATCCCGGTCCAACTGGGTCAGGCAATACAATTCCATTTTCATGGCCTGCGGCAGAGTGTTGCTCAAGTCCACCGACTGCCGGTAGGTCGTCAGAATTTTCTGAGCCCGTTTAAACTGCTTGAGCGTTAGGTAATACTCCGCTTCGGCCAGCGGGAAATCGCCGGCCAGCTTGTCTAACGGCAATTCCAGTTCCCATTGGTCCAGTGTTTTCCGGGCTTCGAAGAAGGACTGCTGATCAATCAGACTGCGCATGGTTGAATAATAGGCCGACGCATGCACTGCCGAAACTTTCCAGGCATCAATGACTTGAGTTATGCCAGGCGGCGTTGATGAAGCCGATAGCGGTGTTTCCTTGCCGGGCAATTGAATGTCTCTCTTTTTCATTGCCGCGCCTGCCGGCTGACGACCGGATTTTTTCTCCGCGGGACCGGCCGTTTTGCCATCCGGCGGCCTGACTTTGGCGCCGGGTTTTTTATGATCGGGCTTGGCGGGTATCAGGGGGCCGATGGGGGTGGCCTGGCGCTGGCTGGATTCCTGGGCCTGGGCATAAAAGCGCCGGGCCAGATCCTGGTGCCCGTTGAACAATTCCACGTCCCCCATGCGGATCATAGCCAGTTCGGTCTGCTTAAGGCTGGCCGCCGCGCCGATAAATTCATTGGCCGCTAACCGTGCCTGGCCCAAGTTGTCGGCCTCGAAAATATAGAAATGCACACGGCGCGCCTTCCATTGCCCGATGCGCGCCGCTGATTTTTCTTCCTTTTCGAACCGGTCCAGCCATGTAACCGTTGCCTTCGGATCCGCCTGGCGAAGCGCCGCATAAAAGGCGTCCTCCAAGAGCCAGCGTTTGGTGTTGTCCAGGTTCAGAATATCCGGGCGCGAACGCTGGAACAGTTCGCTCAGCAGGGCGTATTCGCTCTCTGGATCCAGGACGGCCGCGAGGCCCTCCCAGAGCGTTGCATTCCACAACTCGCCGGGCCGCTTGTCGGCGGGTGTGGCGCGGCACATGGCCAGGAACAGGTCCCGTACCTTGCTCCGATCCTCCGCGCGGTTGATGGAAAGCCGGGGCGGTTCGCGCGCCGGATCCAGCGACTTTGGGAAGAACAGCTTGGAACAGGTTGATTTGCTTTTGCCGCTGGACACGGTCAGGGTCACCCGCTGGTCGCCCATGCCGCCATAAAGCCAGACCGCTTGCGGGCCTTTCAGCTTGCGTTCGCCGCCAAAGTCCCACTCGAACACCGTGTTGGTCGGCAGTCGCTCACTGCCGAAAGCATAAAACTGGAAGAGGCAGACGGGACTCTGGCCCGGCTGAAGAATTGCCGCCCACTGGTCGGAGATAACCGCCAAAGGCCCTTGCTTGGAGGCCGCCGCCGTCAGCGTCGCCACGCCGGAATGAACAAAGTCGGATTCCTTCATCGGCCCGGTCACGTTCAGGTTGGGAAGATTCGGATTCTTCGGGTCCTTGGGTTGAGGCTCGCCGGCCTGTTGCCAGCCTAACTGACATTCCCGGTTGTTGAATTTTCGCGTAAAATGATAATACTCGAGCCGATGGGCACCGGCGCTGAGGTCAATCCAAGCGCCTTTTTCCGCGCGCTCACTGCCGCCGCGGCCATGCAGTCCCGGCCAGCTGTAGACCAGCTTGCCGTCAATGGAAAATTCGGAGCCATTCTTGGAAACAGTATAAAAATAGGTTGCCCCGGCTTTCTTGACTTGGATCCAACCGGAGTAATAGGAAGAGGTTTGCTCGTCCCGGCCGACTGGGGATAGGGAATGGAATATTCGTTCCACGAGTGTGAAATATATATTCGGGCCGACGGGCATTTTTTCGGCCAGCGCATGCGCCTGGTCCAAGCCCGGCTTTCCGCCATTACGCACGAAGAGCAGGAGGCTGGGGTGCAGGGTGGCGGTGGCCTTTGGGTAGTCTGCGGAAGATGAAACGTAAATCCAGGCTTGCGCTGTGGGGCTGTCCTCGAACACGAGTGCCAGGCCCTCGTCAGGGTTATGCCATAGCAGGTTGGCCTTCAGCGGTTTACCGGCGTTGTCCACTACGTCGGCCTTGAGTTTGCCTTTGGGCAGAATGCCGGCGTCCGGCAGGATGGCCACAATACCGGCCATAGGCGTTGTCGGATGGGATGTAATCTGCGCCTCGAACCGGACTCCCGCGCCAGGTATGTGCCAGGGGCCTTGCGCCCGGACGAGGCTGGCGCTTAAAAAAATCAGTAGTCCAATACCGAGGTGCCTGTATTTTTGCATAGGTCGTCTGCCTTCTGTCGTCCGTCATCCGTTATCCGTCGTCCGTCCTGTCGCGTTTCACGGCGCGGCGCTCAACGACTTGAAATATTCCGACACTAATTCCCGGTAGGCGGCTGGCGCTTCGTCGCGCACGCCGGCGAGCTGATCGTCAATCGGCGGGGCCGCCGGAGCGATGGCATCCGCCGAGTTCATGACCGCACCACCCAGTTCAGTCTGAGATTTTTTCAAGGCCGTCACGGCGCGCCGCTGGAATTCGCGCACCTGCTGAATGGGATACCCCTTGGCGATGGCGTCTTCGGCTTGCTGCATCCAGCGAATGGCTTCGTCCAGCGATCCGGTCCGCACGTGGGAGAGCTCGGAGCGGGCATACAGCGCCTGCGCATTGCGCCTCAGCATGGCCTGCAGGCCCAGTTCGGAGCCCTGCTTAATCTTGGAATCGCGGCGCGGGCCCGATCCGGCCATGCCGAGCTCGTCGCCGTATCCGGAGCCCTTGCCGCCGCCGGTGGCCTTGGCTTTGGAGTGACCATCCTCCTGCACCTGGCCTGATTGCGAAGAATCCTGCGTCATGCGCTTATCAATATTCTCGTCGCCTTCATTGATTTTGCCCGAGCCGGCCGCCGTTTCGCCGTCGGACATACCCGCCCGGCCTACGTTGGACCGGCCATCCTGCTCCTTGTGGTCCGGGCGCGTATTGCCCGATTTGCCCTTGGCGGAATAGCCGACCGTCTCGCCTTCCTTGATGTCCCAACCAAAAACGGCGTCCGCCACGCCCTGGTTTGTGGCGGAATCATCCGATTTCTTTTCCAGCTCTTCCTCCTGCTCGGCCAATTCGCCGATGATGTCTTCCATTTCGCCGGGCATGGGAATGATGGGAATTTCCGGGAACTCCTCCTTGTCGAAATTTTCGGTCAGTGCCTTGCGGTTGTCGGCATCGGCCGGTAGCCAGCATTCGGTGTCGTCAATGCGTTTCTTGGTATCTTTCAGCGCATCCAGGCCGTCCAGTAGCCAGTCTTCCTTCTGCAGGCCGATTTCAATGACCTCGGCCTTGTCGGTGCCCAGTTTCTGTTTAACCTCTTCGTATACCTGGAACACGTCTTCCACCAGGTCGTTGCCAACCGGGAGTTCGGGAAAGATTTGCAGGTCGGTGGCGATCTCCAGCAGGGAGTCTTTCATCTGCTCGTGCAGCTCCTCGTATTCCTCTTCAAGGTCATCCATGGATTTTTTGGATTTATCTTCCTGCCGCAGGGTCTCCCGGATGGCATTCACGCTCTTCGATTCCAATTCAATCAGCTTATCCATTTTTTTGCTGGCCTCTTGCAGTGCCTCGCGCATGTCGGCGGTCTTTTGGGTGGCCTCCTGAATGCGCCAGCCGTTGAGTAATTTCTGAAACTCCGTGAGCGTTGCCAGGGTTTTGCTCTGCGGCGGAATCGCCAGGGCCGGCTGTTTGTTCTGGAGGCACTCGGCGGCTTTCAACATCAGGGCCGCCAACTTGTTGCTTTCACAGCCGTCGGCAATCTGGGTCAGGAGCTTGCTGAATGCCATGTCGCTGGCGGTGAGGGTCGTTGCATCCTTCCGGCAGGCCTGCACGAACTCCGTCAGGGCGACGGCCAGAGCGTCCTGCTTATCTACCAAAGCTGCGTTAAGCGACATGGCGTTGGTGATGCCGGCCTTGGTCTGCGCGCGCGCGGTCTCCTGGCCTTTAACCAGGGCGTCCAGCTGGCCCAGCAGGCCGGTGATTTCCTGGTTGCGCTTGACGGTATCCACTCCGGCTTCCGTGCTGGTTAGCACCCTTAAAATTCGTGTTTCCAGCATGATGGCGCGTTTGGAAAGAATGGGCTTTTGGGCGGTTGTGGCCCCCGGGATGCGCGTCAGGACATCAATAACTTCCACCATCACCCCAAGATGCAGTTTGCGGACCGGTTCGGTCAGTGTTCCCAGCGACTTTTTGGGATCAGCGATTAACTGTCCTGCAATTTTACGGATGACCTGCTGGGCCTGGGCCGTGTCTTGCCACTCGGAGGGCTTGGCCGTCTGCTGAACAGCTTCCAGCTTGGTTGTCTTTTCCAGGTTTTCGCGCTGACGCTCCACCAGGCCTTTCATCGTCTCCGCCAGCTTGTTGGCCGCCGCCTTGTTTTGAGAGGCAACATCCTTAGGCGTGTTCCATTCGAATACGATCGGCGCCGAAATCGTCCGGTTCGGCTGGCCGCCGGTGCCGTTGCGCCCGCCGGCGCCGTTGCGCCCGCCGGCGCGGTTGTCCACGGCCACGATTCGAAAAGCCAGTGGTTCGGTCATGCTGAACGGAAATCCCTCGCCGTTCCAGTTTGTGGCAAACGCGCGCGCCCCGTCCAGCGGCCATGCCTGGACCTGCGCGCCGGGAGCAATATCCTGGCCCGTGCTTTTGTCCTGAACGGCGATTGTTTCCAGGCGCACACTGGCGAGCCCGAAATCATCGCTGACTTCCCACTGGATGCGCGGCGCGGCGCCGATGGCCAGCCGGGTGCGGGTCGTGGGTGCGATGACGCGGATCGCGGGGGCGGTGTCCGGAATAATCTCAATTTTTAATGTTGTTTCGGCGATGGCGCCGTGCGCATCGCGGGCCGTGATGACGAGCGGGCGGGCCGATGCGAGCACAACCTGGCCGCTCCAGGATTGGCCGCGATCGGGCGACAGCAGGGATACGGGGTTGGTGGTCATCACCGTGGCGGAGGTAAGCTCCCGGTTGCACTTCAGGTCAATTGTAAGGATCGAATCCTGGGGGATGGAGGGTGTTTCCGTCAGGCCATCAAAGCGCTGGACGCCTCCCTCCCTCCCGACTCTCCGAGAGGTCGGGACCGGAGAGTCGGGATCGGAGAGGCGGGATGCCGGCGGCGTAACCGCAACCTCCAGCCGTGAAAACGCCAGCGGCGGCAACGCCTGCACGGCAAAACGTTCGGACACGGCGTCCCCGGCGCGGAAGCGGTATTGATAACCAGTGGCGATGTGGGGAATCAGGTAGGCATAGGTTTCCTCGCCATCCCCGGTCAATCGTCCTAATTTCATAACACTGCGCTTGTCGTCCTCCGGCCAAAGATCAAGATACACCATCTGGCCTTGCTTGCCCGACACCTTGCAGGCTAACGCTAACGAGGCGCCTTTGAGGATGGCGCTGTTGCCCGGTGTGACACTGCCGATGATGGCCAGGGTGATCGGCGCGCGCGGTGAAAACGGATTGAGCATACGCGCCAGCGCGTTGTTCCAGGCGCCGCCGACCCAGGCGCCGGTGGCGATGAGCGTCAGGCATGCCAGGAACAGCACAGCATACGAGCGCCATTGTATTTTCCGATCCCGCAGGGCGGGTACCTTGATAACCGACCAGTCGAGGGCATTCCGTTCCACGTATTGCTGTTCCATCGGGTCGGCGTTTGCATGCCGGGAAAATTGGAGCGTGTTGATGAGATGATTGTCCAGCTTCGGAAACGCGTGTTCAAGCCGCGCCGCCACGCCCTCCGGCGTGCGTTTGCTCCGGAGCGCGGTGATCACGTACCAGAGCCCGACCACCCCGCCGGCCATCAGCAGAAGCCAGACTGTCAGGCGGCCCGCGCGCTGGTAGCGGAAGACCAGGTCGGAAAGCGTCAACAGCCACAGGCCGGCCAGGGCGGAGGCGATGAGCAGGACGGCGCGAATCTCAGCCTGCCAGCGGTTCAGGATTCGCCCGATCCGAAGCAACTCATGTTGTAGCCCAATTGGCGACATATCGGATTTACCTGTCTGCCTAATTTATCCGTTCCAGATTTACATCGTCCACATACAGGTAAACCCATTCCGGGTCGTTCCATGTGCCGTCAATGGCGATAATATGGATAACCAGAAACTGGATCTTGTTGAAACTCTCCAGGGCCAACTTGGTCATCTTGGCGTCGGGGAACGTCTGCGAGTCCTTGGTCCAGCCCTGGGCCGGCCTGATCCCGCCCATGGTGCCCGCCTTTTCTGCGCCGAAATATACCTGGGCAAAACGATAGCATTTGCGCATTTCCTTGAGCTTGGGATTGGCATGCGGTTTAACGCCCGGCCGCCAGCGATAGCCTTCCACCAGGATGCGGCAATCAGGTCCCGTCGTTTTCGCTGAAATCGTGAGCTTGTAGCGGCCGCCGGGAGCGACGGGAATCGGGTCGCTATCCACTGTCACACCCTGGCCGATTTCCCACAGCAGGCTCTTGTTGGCCCGCAGGGCAAGCACGTGATGACGCGAGCCCTCGTTCGTGACGGACACATAGGTGTGATTTGCGGCCAAGAGTTCGTTGCCCGTGTCCGTATAGTTGTATTTCCAACTATGCAGGAATTCATTCGTATCATTGAAGTGGCCGTTGACCACCAGGTTCGACCCTGCCCAGGCTGCGGAGGACGTCATCAAAAAAAATGCAGAATTAAGAATGCAGAATGCAGAATGCAGAATACCGGAACGGGCTGTCCAACCTTTACGAAAAAGATATTGAGACATATGCTTACAACCTCATTTTGTGAATTATGTGCTTTTTGCGGTTAATTGTACAAACCGCGGCTACACCAATTTCTGCCTTCTGCCTTCTGCATTCAAATCAGGCCATATTTCTTAGCTTTCTAAGCAGCCATTCTAAGCCAAATAATCCAATCAAACAAGCCAAAACGATGATGTTGTTCCAGAGCGAAAGGTAACTGCCCCGTTCCTCCTCGTTGGCTGATATGGTGATTTCGGAAAGAACCTTGTTGACTTCTTCCGGTTCGCAGAATTGGCCCTTGCTGGCATCGGCTATTGTCCCCAGGACGCCGATATTAGCCGCGCGCGGCATGGTTTCCGGAGTGAAGGGCTGGACAAAGAATGAGAACGGCGCGGAGACTTTTCTTTGGCCGTTGATTTCACAGGATGCCACGGCATTGTGCAGGCCGGGTTTCTGCGGGGTCAGGCTCACGCTGTAACCGGGATATTTTTTGCCCGTCGTTGTAGTGACGTCCTGCTTGGTCATTCGGAATGGGATGTTGCGGCCATCCGGTTCCTGCACCTCGCAGGTCACGACCACGTCCTTGGGCACAACGCTGGCCGGCGTCGTGATCCGTGCCTTCAGGTCAATGGCCTCGCCCGGAAATACTTTATCCGCGTCGGCGGCCAGGTCCAGTTGATACGCATTCACATCCATTTCGGTCGGAGAGAGCCACGCCAGCAAGGGGTTCCAGAGGCGCTGGTAATAATTGATTTTACCCGGCGCCAATTGCCAGCGCCAAAGCGAATCGGTCAGGATAGCCGCCACCTTGCCCTGGCCGTATTTCTGGATCACCAGCACAGGTTGGCGGCCGCCAGGCGCTTCGGCGGTCACGAGTGTCGTCGCCCCGGGTGAGAGCGTGCCGCCCGTAAACAAGGAAAGAACTGGAGGAATCTTGCTCCAGGCGGCGGCATCTTCCGTTGTAAATATCGGGTGGGCCCGGCCTTCGCCGGTTAACGCCAGGGCGACCTGATTCTCCTGAAGCGTCAGTTGTTCGGCGGCCTTAATGGGCAGGATCTTACCGAGCGGGCCGGTCATCAGACCCTGGGCGCCCCAGGCCTTGGGACCGCCGAGGGCCACGAGACTGCCGCCGTTCTCGACAAACTTGATCAGGGTTTCGGCCCGCGCGTTGCTCAGTTCGGCGGCATCCAGATCGCCCAGCACCACGATCTTGAAATTGAGCAGTTGCTCTTCGCTCAGGTCGGGCGAGGCGGCGCCCGCCGCACCGTAACTGAGAAACCGACCGCCTGGTCCGCGCACGAAGCAGACCGGCGTGATGTCCTTGAGCCCTTTCAGCACGCGCACGAGGTACTTGGATTCCCAGCGCGGCACGCCCTCGATGTAGAGCAGGCGATTCTTGGAATCAATGACCTGCACGGTGACAGCATAGGTGTTGTCGTTGGTGCGTGTTTCGCCCTCGATGGGCGGCAGACGCAGGGTGTAGGTGAAATTGCCCGTGACCGGATGCGTCAAACGGAACGTTAGCTCGCGCCGGCCGCCTTCATCGGGGATATCCACCGGCGCGGTGTGGATTAATTTGTCGTTTTCCCTGGCCGGGCCTGGGCAGACATAAAGCTCGGCATCCACGGTGCGTCCCCGGGTGCCCTGGCCGGAGACGTTTGCCTTGATTTCGGTGTCCCAGCCCACCACTACCCGCCGGGGCGTGTCCAACGCGTCCACGCGCAAATCCGGCTCAACCTTCCAGATGTTGGGCGGCTCCAGCCGGACTGTGTAAATCGGGTAGGGGCGGTGTTCTGCGGCCCATTCGTCGTTGACTTCGCGCGTATCGAGCCCGTCGCTGAGCAGGAGCACGCCGGTGACCGGCTGGCCCCGGTAGCGTTCGATCAGCTTGGTCAGCGATTGGCTGAGCAGGGTGCTTTGGCCCTTGGGATTCAAGGCCTGCAGTTCGGCCAAAGATTGCCGCGGGCTCAGGTCGCCGGCAAACGCAACATAATCCAGACCACACGCTCCGGACAGCGTTTCCGTCCACGGCTGGCTCAGGATTTCCTGGGCGGCCGCCCAACGCGCCTTTATGGTCTCACTCGGCGTCATTGACATGCTGGCGGATTGGTCCAGGGCCACGATAAAGCGCGGCTTGCGGATTTCGGTCATGACCCGCTTTAGCGATGGCAGGAGCAGGCACCAGCCGAGCAGGGCGATGGTCAACAGACGTAAAAGGGCCAGCCCCAGTGTGCTTGCGTTGCGCGGCAGATATCGCCAGAACCCGAAAAGCCCGATCCCCACGGCAAACGCCAGCGCCGTGATAATCAATGCCAGGGATAGCGTGTGTTCAAATATAAGTTCGCCAGTCATAAAACCAGTCATCAGTAATCAGTGTTCAGTAATCAGTCCGCTGCCTGCCCTCCGTAGCTCTCGGGCGAAGGAGGGTCATTCCGCGGCCGTCCCCTTCACGCGCCCGGTCATGTCGATCTTTAATTGCTCCGTCAGGGTGCGGGTCTTGCGGGCGGCCCGGTTGGCCAAAAACAGTTCCGCAATACTGAGCAAAAACACCAGCCAGAGCAGGGGTTCCGCCAGGGGGCGGCCGATGCGCAGTTCCTTGACAAGTTGCATAAGATCATCCTTGCTCTCGGTCACCCTGATTGCGGACAGTCCGGTGAGTGTGGGTACATCCGCGGGACCCAAGCGTTTTAAGTCCGATTCCGAACGTATGACATTGACGGCAAAAGCCGGCTGGGGCCGGCACCCCGGCTGGGGCTGGCTGCCGGCGGCAGGCGATAACGTGTATATGCCGGGACGAGTGACGGACTCAATGCCAAGCGACTTGTCCGGGCCAGTTTTCAACGGGTGCAGAGGCACGGGCCGGCCGGTTGGGTCGAGCAATTCCATGTCAGGTGGCAGGGCGCCCATGATGTCGGCCAGTGCCAGATTCCGGCCCGTCCAGATAAAGGGTTTGCTTTGCTCCTGACCCGCGCTATAGCGCACAATCTGATGCACCAACGGCAGAAAAAAAGGCGACAGCGGCAGATTGCTCCAGCGGCGGTCCGCTGAAACCGAAAAGAAGAGTACACAGCCCTTGCCGACCTTCCGGCGCAAAAGGAAGGGGGCATCGTTATCCGTGGTAATAACGACATCCGACTCGGCGCCCAGCTTGCCCCATTGCAGTTCGCGGATGGCCGCCACGCTTGGGTACGTGCCCGGCGGCACGTGCATACCTTGGAAGAGCGCATCGCCGCGCTTGACCAGACGGAGCGCCCGCCGCTGGGCGTCCGCGCCAAAGTCAGTCACAGCCTTCGGCATGGCCGGCAGGCAAGTCCAATTAGCATAATCAGCCGTGACCGCGCGATCTCCGGGGAAAATGACCACCACGCCGCCGCGCTGGGCATATTGTTCCAGCGCGATCATGGCCTGACCCGCCAGCGGCAGGGCGTTGCACAGGAAGACGCAGGCATAGTCGGACAGCCGATCTGCGGTGAACGCTTGGGGGTCAACCCGCTGGACGTTCATGGCCGTGGCCGATGCCACCGTTGTGGCCGTGCCGCCGGGGTTGAGAGCGTGCAGGAGAAAGAACGCGTCCGGCTCCGTCCCGACGCACAGCACGGGCAGTTTTTCATGCACGTGCAGGAGAAAGTAAAACACATTGTCCAGCGCGATGCCGTCCGGCGAGGTCTCGATCCGTGCCGGGTGCGTGCCTGGTGTGAGCGGCGGCAGGGCAAAGACGCACGGGGCGCCGCCGTCTTTTTCCAGGGTCACAGAGCGCTGGCTGGCGGTCTGTTCGTCAACGGTCAGGGAAACCGTCAGGGTCTGTTCGGGACCGGTATGGCCAAGGTCTACCGAGATCTGGCCCGGCGTGTCCCGCATCAGGAGCGTGGGTTGAATATCCAGATCGAGCGGCGCGGCATTATCGGGCGCAGACACACCCAGCAGGACCGCAAAAATAGAAATGTCAGTGCCGACCGACTTGGCATCCCAAATGGGCGCCGAGTTTTCCGCGCCGACCATATTGGTCGTATTCGTCCTGTTTGTCCTATTGGTCCTATCGGTTAAGGTTGAAGTGCGCCCGAGGGGATTGAACGATGTCCAGGGCAGTTTCTGCCCGTCGGTAATAATGAACAGCTCCTTTTCGCGTTTGCCCGATTCTTTCAGCGCGCTGAGGGCCGCCAGGACGGCCGGGCGGAGTTGGGAGGCCGTGGTGGCGGCCTCCAATGCGCGGACTTGTGACAGGACCATTTCCAGATCGGTCGTGGGCTGTTCGATCAAGGGCGTCACGTCATCGTCAGCCAGGAACAGGCAGACACGGTCGCCATGGCGCAACCCTTCGATCAAGGCAACGACCGTGTCCCGGGACGCCGCCCATAAATTTTTCTGACCGGACACATAGTCCATGCTGTAGGAGACATCCCACACGATGGCGACATCGCGCCGGCTGGCGCCGACGAGCTGACGGAACGACGTGATGCGCATAATCGGCATGGCAAACGCCAGCGCGAGCAGGAGCAGGATCAGTGTCCGCAGGAGCCAGAGCAGGATGTTTTCCAGCCGCATGCGGTTTGATGAACGTTTCTGGGCGAGTTTCAGAAAGCGCACGGTGCTGAAGGGCACGATCACGATCCGCTGGCGTTGCCATAAATGCAAAATCAGCGGAATCAGCGCGGCCGCTAAGGCCGACAGGAATAATGGATTGAGAAAAGACCACATATGGAAGCAATTTAGTGATTCAGTGACGCAAGCAATTTAGTGATTAAGCGATTCAGTGATTGAGTGATTTTCGACTCCAGAAACTCGACAGTTTCATGATTAATCAATTGAGCGATTTTAATTTCCGATTCTTTTATTAAATCTCTGAATCAATGAATCGCTAAATCACTCAATTTCTTCCGCTACTTCGACAAGCGCTTGCGTTCTTCCAGGAAGGAGCGCACGAACATGGCCGCATCCTGATCCGTCCTGACCAGCCGGTAATCAATGTTCATTTCCGCGCAGGGCTGGCGATACTGCTCCAGGAATTCGCCGAACACCTTGCGATAGGCGTCCGCCATGCCGCGCGGGTCGGCGACAATGGTTTCGCCTGTTTCCAAATCCACAAACTGGGCGCCCTGCTTGAACGTAAAATCCAGTTCGGCCGGGTCCAGGATATGGAAAACAATGACGTCGTGATGCTGTTTGCGGAAATGGGCGAGGGCCCGGATGATCTCAGGCGGGTCGTCCAGCAGGTCCGAAAACAGAACAATCAAGGCGCGGCGCCGGACGGCTTCGGCAATCTGGTGCAGGGTTTTGGCCGTCTGGGTGGTGGATTCCGGCTGGTTTTGGGTCAGTGATTTAAGCAGGTTGTTCAAATGCGCGAACGAATTGCGCGCGCCGGCCTGGCGATCAATGCGGTTGGAATACAGATACAGGCCCACCGAATCGCGCACCTTGACCACGACGTAACCGATGGCGGCGGCAAGCTGGCAGGCGTAGCGGTATTTCATCATCGGCCCGCTGGTATAGCCCATGGAAGCGCTCCGGTCAATCACCAGGTACACGCGCAGGTTGGTTTCGTCTTCGTAACGCCGGACGTAATAGCGGTCGGTGCGGCCGAGCACCTTCCAGTCAAGGTGCTTGGGATCGTCGCCGGGGACATACGCGCGATGGTCGGCAAACTCCGAGCTGGCGCCCTTGAGGTGACTGCGGTGCCGTCCGGAGAGCGTGCCTTCCACGATGTAGCGCGATTGGATGGTCAGGCGGCCAAGCTGGTGCAATTCCTGCGGCGATAAAAAATTACTGATGCCTGTCGCCATAATGAGCCTGACTACACGTTTCTATATGTCATCCAGAGCGAAGCGAAGAGCCTGCCCTGAGCGAAGTCGAAGGGATCTCCAAATTCAAGGCTAATCCCTGAGATTCCTCGCTACACTCGGAATGACACCCTTGCGTAATATTGTCCACTCAATTGAAAAATGGATATTCCGCGCATTATTCACCGGGCGGGTTTAGCAACCACCCGCCAATGGTCGCCATCACAAAGAATCAAAATATGGGAGCCGATATAGGTCAGGGTGACACCCGCGGCCTGGCCGCCTTCCGACAGCAGAATTTTTTCCGGCCGGTCATCCGGGGTTTTGAAAACCACATTCTGGGTGCCGCCGCCGGTGATGGTCAGGGAGACCGGTTGGAACAGTATCCGGCCGGCATAGGGCCGCTCCAGCGCTTTAGCCAGGTCTGAGGATTCCCCCAGCGTTTTACTCTGCAAAAGATAACGCTGGCCCCGTGCGACTTTGATAACCTTGAATGCCGCGAGCTGGTATTGCCAGGGCGCACCCCAGCGGTCGGTCAGCGGCAACGGGGATTCCTTTATCTTTTTTTTCAGCGGTTGCAGGTTGATCGGGTATTCGATGGCGTTACGGTAATAGATGGCCAAAGCACTCCGCACCTTTTCGCGGTCAAGCCGCGTGAGCCAGCGGCGGCCCATTTCGGCCCCGGCCGTTGCCGTGGGTGAGGCCGGCGCGGCCGCCGTGGCCGGCGCCACCGCCGCCATCTTGCCGAGGAAAACAAAAGCTTCGTTGGTTTTACCCAGGCGCAGACTGTGCCAGGCGGCCAGTCCCTGGCCTACCGGGAGCAGGGGATTGGTCGGCGCCGCCTTCTGCATCTGCTGGCAGGCGGCCACGATGTCTTCGTGACGGGCGGAAGTGTTGGTCTGCAGACTCCAGAGCGTCCAGAGGGCTTTTTCCTGCGCTTCACTCGCGCCAAGCGCCGTGCGGCCTGCCAGGATAAATAAGAACAAAAAAAACAGGCATTGCTTGCAGGCCATCAGCTGGTTTCTCCGGGATTTGAAATCTGAAAGTTAGGCAGAAAAGATTCTAATTCAATGCATAGGAATTTTAATCCGGGTAGCCGCGCCCATGAGGGCGTGGATTCTTCCGGCGGCCACGGGCTTATGCCCGCGGCTACATGAAAAAATTGCCCCGCCGCGGGGCCTAATTGAATGCCATCAATCCGCAATCAAAAATTCTTTTCAGTGCGTCAGGGTATGCATGAGTATGTTTTCGCCCAAACTCAGCGAACCGGCGTCATCGTATCCCAAGGCATACGGATTTTGCGCCAGCTCCCAGCCGCCGCACATGCCGTAGGGGCTGTAAATCACCGCCAGTTGACCGTTCACTTCCATACCCAGCAAGTTGGGTGCGATGGTGGTTTTGCCGCCCAGTTGGGAAGAAAGACCCGGGGTGACACCGACCACCTTGATCTGGTTGGGCAGGGCAAAGAGCGGCGACTCGGCCGGCAAGCGGCTCAACGAACGGTCCGGAAACACTTTTTTCATTTCCCGCACGAACGCGGCGTTGAAGGCGCGTCGCCCGCAACAGGCTTCGGCCATCAGGAAGCCGCCCTTGTTCAGGTATTCGCGCAGGTTTTGCGCTTCCGCGTTGCTGAGCTGGAAGGTTTCGTGGCCGGTGATATAGAGGATGGGCGCGTCGAAAATTTTGGCGTCGGAGAGTTTCAGCTCCTGGTGGCCGAATTTCACGGGAATATCGGTGCGGCGATTGAATTGCTGGAGCAGGACTGAAATCCCCGCGTGCCGCGTCTTCCATTCGCCGTCGTACATGACTTGGGCCACAAACACCTTGCCGGCCTTGACGGAGTCCGGGTCCGTAAAGTTCATGGCGTGGGCCATCGTCTTGGCCCAGGCGCGCTGGCTGGTGGCGTAGGCCAGAATGTTGATGCCTAACTTCTGGGCGTCTTCCGCGGAATAGCCCTGGAGCGTATCGTCATCGAGCGCGTCCCACCCGATGGCCATGCACCAACGCGAGAGGATGGCCGCCGTGCGGCAGTCAATCGTGACCCCGTAAAACAGCGGTTCGTTCGCGGTGTAGCCGGCGGCGCGCACGCCCTTGCGGTATTGTGCCTGCCCGATATCGTAATAGGAATGGAAGAGCGGATGGTCGGAGGTCAGGCGCTGGAGCTTGACTTCCGGGAAAATTTCCGCCAGTTCCGCCTTGGCGGAATCAAAGAAGGGCTTGGAGCCCATGCCGGTATTGAAAATGATCGTGCCGCCGGCCAGCAGGTATTCGCGCAGACGCTTGCGCTCGGCCGGCGTAAAACTGAAATGAAAATGCCCGCTCCGGTAAATGATAGGATTCTTGTCGGGGTCCGTGCTGATATCCGCGAGCGATTTGCACTCGCTGGCAAAGTTAACGTTGATTTTGCCCTTCATGTCCTTGAGCAGATTGTTCAGGTCGTTGGGGCGCGAGGCCCAGTCAAGCATGCCATACTGGGATTTAAGTTTAACGAACATGACCGGCGGGGTGGGCGGATTTTTCTTCTCGGCCCGCGATTGCGGCTGGGCGGGCGGCGGCGGGTAGGGGATGAAGGTTTCGGCCGAGGCAATGTTGGCCGGCGGCGGCGGGGGCGCTTTGGCCTTGACGGGCGCCACGAACCCCGGCTCATCCGAGCCATCCCCCGCGAAGATCATCTGCGCCTGAAGCGGGGCAACGGACGACCAGAGGCAGAAAACCAGGGAAGCCGGCAACAATAACCAGAAATAACATTTCATGGCACATCTCCTGAACGTTTCAGGACACGCAGTTTCCAACTTGAGAATAGTATGGCGCCCACGACGGTTAAAGACAAGCTTATTCTTGCGTTTGTGCCTCCGAAAACTTTAATAAACGTGGCATGGTTCAATGGTTCGCGGTTGGAAAATTCGATAGAAAAATCGGCAACCTGTCCGCAGTGCTATCCGTCAGTTGACGGATTGCAGGCGGGCCGTTGAACAGTGAACCTTGAAGCATGCCTAATCATGTCAGTGAATCGATCGGCTATTATCACTGGCGTCCCATAGGGACACCGTGGACTGTG
>JBDRSI010000007.1:0-2907 GCA_043825055.1 Verrucomicrobiota bacterium | reverse complement strand
GCGGCATCACCATCACGTCCGCCGCCACGACGCTCCCCTGGAAGGAACAGGAGATCACCCTGATTGACACCCCCGGGCACGTGGACTTCACGGCCGAGGTGGAGCGCAGTTTGCGCGTGCTGGACGGCGCCGTTGCGCTTTTCTGCGCCGTAGGCGGCGTCCAGCCCCAGTCGGAAAAGGTCTGGAAACAGAGCGAGAAATACGGTGTGCCCAAAATCGCCTTCATCAACAAGATGGACCGTACCGGGGCCGACTTTTTCGGCGTCGTCAAAAAAATTCAGGATATCCTGGGTGCGAACGCCGTGCCGGTCGTGGTGCCCATCGGCAAGGAAGACCATTTCTCGGGGATCATTGACTTGTTGACAATGAAGACCGTGACCTACCCCGATGACGATAAAGGCAAGACCTGCCTGGAAACGGAAATTCCGCCGGAACTGCGCGCCAAGGCCAAAAAATGGCGCGCCAACCTGGTGGAAAAATGCGCGGAACAGGATGACGGCCTGCTGGAAAAATTCCTGAACACCGGGGACCTGACCGAAAGCGAGATGCTCGGCATTATCCGCAAGGCCACGATCGCTCACAAGGTAATCCCGGTTTACTGCGGCGCCGCCTTCAAAAACAAGGGCATCCAGCGTCTGCTGGACGGCATTTTGTATTTTTTGCCGTCCCCGGCCGACCTGCCGCCGGTTGTCAGCGCCGGCACTGCGGAGGACGAGACGCCCAGCCAACGCGCGCCATCCGATGACGAGCCGATGTCGGCCATTGCCTTTAAGGTCATATCCGACAAGCATATGGGCAAGCTGACATATCTGCGTATTTATTCCGGCAAACTTCGGACCGGTGACGCCGTGTATAACAGCACCCAGCAGACTGATGCGCGGATCGGCCGGCTGATGCGTATGCACGCCAATCGCCAGGAAGGTATTGAGGAAGCCACCACCGGCGACATTGTGGCCGTTGTGGGTCTGGCCAAAACCCACACGGGCGACACGCTCTGCAGTCCGGAAAAACCGATTCTTCTGGAGGCCATTGAATTCCCGACCCCGGTTATGTCCATCAGTGTAAAACCGGAAAGCCGACTGGATGGTGAAAAGGCCCTGGCCTCCCTGCATCGGCTGGCCGAGGAAGATCCGACCTTTTTTGTCAAGCTGGATCCGGAAACCAAGGAAACCATTATTTCAGGAATGGGCGAATTGCATCTGGAAATCCTGGTGGACCGGCTCCTGCGCGAATTCAACGTCAAGGTCGCCGTGGGGCGGCCGGAAGTCGCCTTCCGCGAAACAGTCACCGTGACCGTCGAGGGCCAGTACAAGCATATCAAGCAATCCGGCGGACGCGGCCAATATGCGCACGTCTGGTTGAGGCTGGAACCGATGGAGACCGGCACGGGTTTCGAGTTTGTCAGCGAAGTCAAGGGCGGACGTATTCCGACGGAATATATTCCCGCCGTGGAAAAGGGTATCATCCGCTGCATGGATAAAGGACCCTTCGCCGGTTACCCGGTGGTGGATGTACGGGTGGTGGTTTTCGACGGATCATACCATGAAGTGGATTCGAGCGACATGGCGTTTCAGGAGGCGGGCCGCGCCTGCTTCCGCGAGCTGTTTCTCAAGGCGCATCCGGAGATCACGGAACCGGTCATGTCACTGGAAGTGACAACCCCCGAAGATTTTGTGGGGGGCATTACCGGCACGATCTGCCAACGGCGGGGCCGGATCGAGGCCATGGAACCCCAGGGTAATTACCGGATCATCCGCGCAATGGCGCCCCTGAGCGAGATGTTCGGCTATTCCAATGTGATCCGCACCATCAGTCAGGGCCGCGCCGCCTATGTCATGCACTTTGAACGGTACGAGGCCGTCCCCTACTCTCTGGCCGAGGATCTCGTCAAGAAGCGCCGCGAACAGGGCAAGGTGCGCTAACTAAGACAGACGACAGACGGCGGATGACAGATGACGGACCGGAGAAGAGGATGATGGACGGCGGTTTCAGACCGGGTCCATCCATTGCACGTCCATCCAATGGCGTACGGAATTGATTAAATGAATCGCGTGCGCCCGGCGCAAGTCGTCGCGGTGCAACACCCGTTCTTGCAGAGCGCCGGTCTCCAGCAGATACCGGCGGAAAGTTCCGGCCAGCAAGCCACAGGTCACCGGCGGCGTCCAAAGCCGGCCATCAAGCTCCAGCACCACGTTGGCCCTGGTACTTTCCGTAAACTCGCCCTGCCGATTCCACAGGATGACGTCCTCACAATCCGGTCGGGACAGCAGGGCCTGCCGATAGATCTCCCGACAGGTGGTTTTATGATAGAGCCATACTTGGGTCTCATCCACCGGTGTGGCCGCCAGACCAACCCGCAACGGTGCGGAGGGCTTCAGGGGTTCGCCTTCCACGCGACACGAGCCATCGCGGTGGAGGAGCAACCGGATTTTCAGGATGGGTGCTTGTTCCCGCCCTGCCGGGTCGGCCTTGGCGGAGGCAGGCAAGGGGTATTGGTTCAAGGCGGTTTCGACGGCCGGCCGACTGAATGGAAAATCAAAATAGGCGGCGCTTTCCGCAAGTCGGTCCAGATGCTCGCGCAATAAGAAATAACCGCCGTCCCAGCGTAACGATTCCAGGAGATCGAAGACCGGTAGGGGCCGTGTCAAGACTTCGGCTTTAGCCAGGCACTCCGCATATTCCTTTTCCGGCGAGGAGCCATGGGTGATTCCCCCGCCCACATGATAGCGCGCGGTTCCTGTTTCCGTGTCAATAGTCACGGTGCGAATCGCCACATTGAATTCCGCTTGCCCATCGTGCGCACACCAGCCGATCGTGCCACAGTAAATACCCCGTGGATAGGGCTCGAGTGCGCGGATGATTTCCGTGGCACGGATTTTAGGCGCGCCCGTGACGGAACCGGATGGG
>JBDRSI010000006.1:0-2949 GCA_043825055.1 Verrucomicrobiota bacterium | reverse complement strand
AGCTTGCGCCATGCGTTTGTTTCCATGTGCGCTGAAGGCCGTGTGCCGCTTTCGGTTGTGCAAGTGTTAATCGGCCATACGACCGCATGAATGACTGAAAAATACTTCCACTTATCGGCAGGGGCCGCCACCGCCGCCATTGAATCATTGCCGTCTGTTACCGGCGAAATCATACAACCCCTTGCGTTACCGCCACCCCAGGCCGACATCCGGGAGCAAGTCCGGGCCGCCTTGGACAAGTTGAACGGCAAGAACTGGCGTGAAATAAAACGGGGGATATTGGTTATATTAAATGCTTGACATATTAACGGGCTCCGTTCATAGTAAGGGCCAGACATGATAAAAAGCTTCAAATGTCGAGAAACAGAACGGTTATTTGAGCGAGAGTATATCCGGCGGTGGGGAACTGATATTCAGCGTATGGCACGGCGTAAGTTGGAATGGATAGAAGCGGCGAAGATCCTTGAAGACTTACGGGTGCCGCCTGGCAATCGCCTTGAAAAGCTCAAAGGTAACCGCGAAGGACAGCACAGTATCCGTGTCAATGACCAGTGGCGGATATGCTTTGAATGGCACGAAAGCCATGCTTGGAACGTCGAGGTTGTGGACTATCACTGAAAGAGGAAACCATGAAGACAAAACGACAAAATCCTATTCATCCGGGTGAAATTCTATCGGAAGAATTCTTGAAGCCGATGGGAATTACGCAATACCGGCTGGCGCTGGATATTCGCGTCCCGCCCCGCCGGATCAATGAGATTGTGCTGGGCAAGCGCGGGATATCGGCGGATACCGCCTTGCGTCTTGCGCGGTACTTGGGCACGTCGGTTGACGTGTGGATGAACCTGCAAACGCGCTTCGAGGTGGAAACAGTGCGAGATGAGGAGGGCGAGATCATTGAGCGGGAGATTAACCCCGCCCAAACTCTTGTCGCCGTATCGGCTTGAAGGCGAAATCATACAACCCGTCACGTTGCCAGCACACCAGGCCGACATCCGGGAGCAATTCCGGGTCGCCCTGGGCCGGATGAGCGTCAAGAACTTGAAAACCGTCCGGGCTGAAATGCTGGCAATCGTGGAAGGCTAATGCAACCGGCCGCATTCAGAATAGAATGTCTCATAGTTTTGGAAGTTATTAAATATGCCCATTCCACAGGAAATATTAAAGCTGGTTGAGCGGTTTGACTCACAACGCGAGGCTTACCAGTCCGGCAAATATAATGAAGCCCAAATCCGCGCCGAGTTCATTGACCCGCTTTTCAAAGCCCTTGGCTGGGACATCCACAACGAACAGGGCTATGCCGAGGCTTACAAGGACGTAATTCACGAGGATGCCATTAAAATCGGCGGCGCTACCGAAGCCCCGGACTTGTGCTTCCGTATCGGCGGCGCGAGAAAATTCTTTGTTGAATGCAAGAAACCGTCCGTCAACATAAAGGACGATGTTCACCCCGCCTACCAGCTCCGCCGCTACGCATGGTCGGCCAGACTGCCTTTAAGCATCCTGACCGATTTTCACGAGTTGGCCGTCTATGATTGCCGCGCCAAGCCGAACAAGACGGATTCGTCGGCCATTGGCCGCCTGATGTATTTCACCAGCAACCAATTTGCCGAAAAATGGAATGAGTTCGCCGCCATATTTTCGCGCGAGTCCGTCCTGAAAGGTTCATTCGATAAATTTGCCGAAAGCACCAAAGGCAAGAAAGGCACGTCGAGCGTTGATGACGCTTTTCTTGAGGAGATTGAACGCTGGCGCGATATGCTTGCCCGCAACATTGCCCTGCGCAATGAAAAGCTTTCACAAAGAGAACTGAATTTTGCCGTTCAGCGCATCATTGACCGCATCATCTTTCTGCGCATCTGCGAGGACCGGGGGATTGAGCCTTACGGACGGCTGATGACGCTCCGCAACGGTGAGCGGGCATATCCCCGGCTGTGCGAATTCTTCCAGCGGGCGAATGAACGCTACAACTCCGGCCTGTTCCATTTCCAGCGTGAAAAGGATAGACCGGAAGCGCCGGACGAACTGACACTGTCCCTTAATATAGACAACACGGTTCTGAAAGATATTGTTGGCAATCTCTACTATCCGGAAAGCCCCTATGAGTTTTCCGTCCTCCCCGCCGATATTCTCGGTCATGTTTATGAGCGGTTCTTGGGCAAGGTGATTCGACTTACCGCCGGTCACCAGGCGAAGGTTGAGGACAAGCCCGAAGTCCGCAAGGCGGGCGGCGTCTATTATACGCCGACATACATTGTTGATTACATCGTCAAGAATACGGTCGGAAATCTTCTGGAAGGCAAGACCCCAAAGCAGGCGGCAAAATTAAAAATACTCGATCCGGCCTGCGGCTCCGGCTCGTTCCTGCTCGGCGCGTACCAGTATTTATTGAACTGGCACCGCGATTATTACGTCAAAGCAGGGCCGGAAAAGAATAGAAAGGTTTTGTACCAGGCCAGCGGTGACTGGCGATTGATGACCGATGAAAAGAAACGCATCCTACTGAACAATATTTACGGCGTGGACATTGACTCGCAGGCGGTTGAAGTGACCAAGCTTTCCCTGCTTCTGAAGGTGTTGGAAGGCGAATCGCAAGAAACGATTACAAAGCAATTCGAGCTTTTCCATCAGCGCGCCCTGCCGGACTTGGGCAGTAATATCAAATGCGGCAATTCGTTAATCGGCCCCGATTTCTATAAAGACCGCCAGGGCGAACTTTTCGGCGAGGATGAAATGTTCCGCATTAACGCCTTTGACTGGCAGGCGGAGTATGCGGAAATATTCAAGGCTGGCGGCTTTGACGCCGTGATCGGCAATCCGCCGTATGTGCTTGGTCGCGAGACATTCGATGAAGCAGAAAAGCGGTATTTTTCAAACCACTATGACGCTTTTGGTGGGAAATATGATCTCTATATCTACTTCACGGAGAAAGCAGTCAGATTAGTCCGA
>JBDRSI010000005.1:0-4860 GCA_043825055.1 Verrucomicrobiota bacterium | reverse complement strand
TTCCTTTATGGCGCGACGGCACGCTGGAAAAATACACACCCTCGGGTGATTACGTGGTAGTCAAGTTTCCGCGCTGGGCCTTCGAGAAATTCCGGGGCGTGCAGGACAAGTTAGGCACCCAGATGCGCGCCGTGGGCGAGGTAATGAGCATCGGCAAGAATTACAAGGAAGCCCTGCAGAAAGCCATCCGCTCCCTGGAAATCGGCCGCGCGGGCCTGGGTTTTGCCAAGGATTTCAACCAGCGCTCGCTGGACGAGCTCATGGCCATGCTGAGCGAAACCACCAGCGAGCGACAGTTCATCATATACGAGGCCCTGCGTAAGGGCGCCACGGTGGAAGAGCTTTATCGCAAAACCTATATCAAGCCCTGGTTCATTCAGCAGATGAAGGAGTTGGTGGAACGGGAGGAGGAAATCCTTCGCTACAAGGGCAAGACCCTGCCGGACGCGTTGCTGATCAAAGCCAAGAAGGACGGGTTTGCCGACCGTTACCTGGCCAAACTTCTGGCGATCCCGGAGGAGGAAATCCGCCGACGGCGCACGGCCCTGGGGGCCGTGGAAGGCTGGGATGCCGTGCCGGTGAGCGGCGTTGAAAAGGCGTCCTACTATTACTCAACCTACAATGCGCCGGACCTGCCCGGCGTAGCTCCTGGAGCGAAGACGGGCCGGACAAGCGTCAGCACCCGGCGCAAGATCATGATCCTCGGCGGCGGCCCCAACCGCATCGGCCAGGGCATTGAGTTCGATTACTGCTGTGTCCATGCCGCGTTCGCCCTGCGCGAGGCTGGCGTGGAAACCATAATGGTCAACTGCAACCCGGAAACCTTCTCCACCGACTACGACACCTCCGATAAACTGTATTTCGAGCCGCTGACTGTCGAGGATGTCCTGAGCATTTATGAGAAGGAAAAGCCCGAAGGCGTGGTAGTGCAATTTGGCGGACAGACGCCGCTTAATCTCGCCGGCGAGCTGACTAAGGCCGGCGTGCGCATCCTGGGCACGACGCCGGAAACGATTGACTTGGCCGAGGACCGCGACCGCTTCCGCCAGGCAATGGAAAAAATGGGCATTCCCATGCCGGAATCCGGCATGGCCAGCACCCTGGCCGAAGCGCTCAAGGTGGCCAATCGGATCGGTTACCCGCTCATGGTCCGGCCCTCCTACGTCCTGGGCGGGCGCGGCATGGAAGTAATTTACGATGAAGCGATGCTGAAGTACTACGTTGCCGCCGCCGTGGACGTCACGCCGGAGCGGCCGATCCTGATTGACCGTTTTTTGGATGACGCCCTCGAGGCCGAGGCCGACGCCCTGGCCGATGGCACCGATGCCTACGTGCCGGTGGTCATGGAGCACATCGAGCTGGCCGGCATCCATTCCGGCGACTCGGCCTGCGTGATTCCCTCCGTGAGCATTACAAAGAAGCACATCGACACGATTGAGGCCTACACCCGGCGCATCGCCCAGGAACTCAATGTCATCGGGCTCATGAACATGCAATATGCCATTGCCAAGGACGTGGTCTACGTGCTGGAAGCCAACCCGCGCGCCTCGCGCACCGTGCCGCTGGTGTCCAAGGTCTGCAATGTCTCCATGGCACGCATTGCCACCCAACTCATGTTAGGCCGGAAACTGGCCGAGATGCATCTCAAGCCACGCAAGATTCCACACTTTGGCGTCAAGGAGGCGGTGTTTCCCTTCAACATGTTCCCGGAAGTGGACCCGCTCCTCGGCCCCGAGATGCGCTCCACCGGCGAGGTGCTGGGCCTGGCCGATTCCTTCGGTATGGCGTTCTTCAAGGCGGAGGAAGCCGTATCACCGGCGCTTCCGACCGAAGGCGCCGTGCTCATCAGCCTGGCGGACAAAACGCATCGGACCGTTCTGCCGATGGCCAGGGAATTTGTCAAGCTGGGTTTTCGGATCAAGGCCACACGCGGCACGCACGCGTTTTTTGCGCAGAACGACATCCCATCCGAAGCGATCAACAAGCTCCACGAGGGCCGGCCGAATATCGCGGACGGGATTATGAACAAGGAAATCCAGCTGGTCATCAACACGCCCTTCGGCAAGCGCAGTCAGGATGATGACTCCTATATCCGCAAGGCGGCCATCAAACACAAAGTGCCCTATGTGACGACGCTTGCGGCAGCGCTGGCATCGGTCAAGGGCATCGCCGCGCGCCGAACCGGCCACGGCGGCGTCAAATCCCTGCAGGAATACCATCGGGATATTCAGTAAGAAATGCAGAATGTAGAATGAAGAATGCAGAATGAATTCAAGAAAATTTTTCGCCACGGATTACAGGCACTGATTTCACGGATAAATAATCTTTTTTCTCTGGGCTGGTATCAGGCGTCCGTCGTCTGGCGTCTAATCTTAAGGGGCGCCGATCCGGAAGGGAACGATTAACTCGGGCATGGTTGCGCAATCGGTGGTAATCACTAGTGACTTGCCATCCAGCGCCAGGGCCGGATATATATTTCGCAATTCGATCCGGTAGCCCCGAGTCCGCGTCGAGCGAACCCTGACCTCCATATTCGTCAGGGGAGGCTCTGCCTTGAGAATGCGGAAAGGCAGCAGAAGGCTGGATTGGACCATGAGCAAGCGCGAAACCGATTGGGTGGTATCACTCGCCAGCCAGAGCTCATCCGGCACGGTGTAAATGTCCCCCACCACCCGCCCCTGCATGGGCACGGTGAGTTGCGGGTAGCGGGAGGAATCGGTGGTAATCCACACATTGGTTGCAAACCGACCGAACACCAGCGGCGGCACAGGCCGAATCCGGATCCGATAGGCCAGGCCGCTCTTGTTCGATTCCAAGTCAACGGCAAACGCCGGCGAAATCACACCGGCGCCGGGGATCTGGACCGGCGCCGAATCGTCAAATCTGATATCCACCGTTTTGACTTCAGACGCATCGCTCCGCAGATTGCCCCAGTAAATCCGGTCGGGCTTCACCGCCACCTCGGCCACGGCCGAGCCGATCAGGCTTAACGTCAGCCGGGGGTGGTCGGGATCGTTGGAATCGATCATCACGCGTTTGTGCTGACCTCCGGCACGGCCCTTGAGAATGAGCCGCACCTGCACGGTGGCCTGCTCGCCCGGGTGGATGATCTTGTCCTTCAGGCGCACGCGGGTACAACCGCAATCGGTCTGGACCCGGTAAATAGCGAGCGGCGCCTCGCCCTCGTTGGCCAGCACAAAGGTATGCGGCACGTCGTTCGTGTTGCTCAGTGTGCCGAAACAATATTCCGGTTCATCGCAGATCAGGCGGGGCAGGTCGCGGGCGGTGGCGAGGGCGGCCATAAGGCAGAAGCAAACGCCCAACGCCCAACGTTGAACGCCCAACGTCGAATGCAAAGAAAACATGGTCATAAATAATTACTGACCGCTGATCTCTGATCTCTAACTCCCGACCTCTAACTACTTGCACAGTCAACCGGTCATTCGACCATCTGGATGCGGGGCTTGGGTTGTTGGTTATAGACCTTGGCGCCCGACGGCACGGAATGGGTCAGCCACACGTTGCCGCCGATCACGGCGCCTTCGCCGACGACCGTTTCGCCGCCCAGGATGGTGGCCCCGGCATAGATCGTCGCGTTGTCCCGCACTTCGGGGTGCCGCTTGATGCCCTTGATGGGGTTGCCGTGCTCGTCCATGGGAAAACTCAGGGCGCCCAGCGTGACGCTCTGATACAGCTTCACATTTTCGCCGATGACGCAGGTTTCACCGATGACCACGCCCGTGCCATGGTCAATAAAAAATCCGCCGCCGATCCGGGCGCCCGGATGGATATCAATGCCTGTGCTTGAATGGGCCTGTTCCGACATGACCCGCGGGATCAGCGGCACGCCCTTCTGGTAAAGCACATGGGCGATGCGGTGGATGGCGATGGCTTGCAGGCCGGGGTAACTCATGACAATTTCCATGAGCGAGCGGGCGGCCGGATCGCCGTCGTAGGCCGCCTGGATATCCCGCTGGAGCAGGTCGCGGATGGCCGGCAGGGATTCAACCAGGGCCATGACGGCTTCTTCCGCTTTTTTACGGCAGTCCCCGCAATCCTTGCATTTTTCGAATTCGCACTGGTAGCGGAATGCGTTTTCCGCCTGCTCCGCGAGGAGCGCCGCCGCCGAGCGGATCTGGGTATTATACAGAGTCTCCATGTGGCTTTCAGTCAGCGGCACGCGACCATGACAGCCGGGAAACAGAATACCCATGAATTCATCCACGACCGCATGCACGGCTTTCTGACCGGCCAGGTTGAACCGCTTTTCCGTGTTGACGCCGGCCTGACAGTTCACGCAACGCGACAGGGCGCCCACGATGGCCGGCAATTTATTGTCCATCCATTTGGTGAGTTTCATTGGTTTTTCCTCCTTGGCCGTCATTTATTTCCGCGCAATTCTAATCAGAACCCGGTCGGACCCCAGGTTGCGCCGGCCTAAGCGGAGTAAGGCGGCATCGCCCCAGCCGCGCGGGATGCATACGGTATCCACGATGCGGATATGATCCATGCGGCACAGGGAGCGGAAATCCTTCAGCGTGAAGAGGTGGATGTTGGGCGTATCATACCACTCAAAAGGCAGGGTGCCGGAAACCGGCATCCGGCCCTTGAGTCCCAGCCGCAGGCAATGCCGCCAATTGCCGAAATTGGGGAAGCTCACGATCCCCTCGCGCGCCACGCGCAGCATTTCGTTAAGGACCAGGCGCGGCTTGCGCACCACCTGCAAGGTCTGGCTGAGCACGGCGTAATCATAGGACCGGTCCGGGATGACGCTTAAGCCCGCGTCAAGGTCGCATTGAAACACATCCAGGCCTTTGCGAAGAACGCTAATGACATGCTCCAGATCAATATCCATGCCCA
>JBDRSI010000004.1:0-3321 GCA_043825055.1 Verrucomicrobiota bacterium | reverse complement strand
TCGTGAAAATTAGCTGCCGGCGCCGATTCCTTGGCTCGAATGGGTATTTTGCGGCGCCACGGCAATCGCCATAAATTATTTTTCATTGATAACTTCCTCATCCATTGCCAGCAACACGCCGACAAGTTGTGTCAATCCATTCCACATGGCCGGAATACTGACGACTTCTTCCGTTTCATCTAGATTTCCCTTGCGGGATCCCGTTGTGAACCCAAGGGTAACAGCAGGGATTTTTCGGTCGGCAAAACAGGCCAAGGCGGAGGTGGTTGGATATAACATTGATTGAACGCCCATGGCATCGTGTACCGCACGCACCTGCCGAACAAGCGGATGCGCAATATCAAGACCTCCCGGTTGCCGCCGCGCGAAGACGTTAAGCTTGGCCTGCACGCCAGCGTTTGCGGCAACTTCACTTGCCACATCATCCAATTGTTTGGCTAATTGGTCTAGTATTTCGGCGGATTCGCTTCGTACCTCAAAATTGAGCGTTGTCTGGCGGGCTATATTCCGATAAGTAAAACCGCCGTGAATCATGCCGAAAACAATGTTCGTCAGCGGCCGGCGTGGCAGCGGAATGCGGTTGATGCGGTTGATGGCATCCGTCATTGGAATAATGGAACCTGTTGCGCCGAATTGCGACCAATTGTAATCATCAGGCACCCGAATAACCAGGTCGGCCATCAACAATCCCAAACAGAAATAATTCAAACGCCCAAGTTGAACTCCTTCAAGAATCAGCCCGGAATTGACCGGCATCGGCATGCGATCCAGCATGTAGCGCAATCCTTCAAGATTACTGGAACTAAGCATGCGGGAAGTTCCGGCAATCACCAGATTGGATTTTAAACGGATTTGGAGACGTTCCAGCAACGCCGGCAAAGACACTAATGCTGCCATGGCCAGACTGTTATCGCCTACAAATGGACCGATCACTTCGTCCGCATGAATCTGGATGACTGGTATAATATCTGCAGGAAGCATGGTATCGGCATTTGTGGTCAGAAGAATTGAGCGACTGCCTTCCGTGCCATACAATACGCCAATGCCGTTGCCAACGTCGTCAATGGATGCATGTTGGAGCCCGAACTCGGAAAACCGTTCCACAAGCAGAGAAACTCGTTGGCCTTCCTGAGAGGTTGGCGCCGGTACTTCGCCAAATAGGGCCAAATTGGCCAGCACTATCTCACGCATAGCAGCTGCCGTTTCCCGGATTTTGGGCAGTTGCCCCAATATTTCTTCCATTGTTGCCATATGATCCTCGGCGTTTGACGTATCAATTGTCGGTGTCATTGGCGGCGATCATGATGCAACATATGCCCCTCTGCGATCAGGCATTTATTTGCCATGGCGATCCGCGCTCAACTCTTTTGTGAAAAGTTTAACTTATTGTTTCCGTGCCGCCAATAAAAAAGAAAGTTGCCTATAAATCAGTCCGCCAGTGTGTTACAACGGGAGGCAACCGCGAGTGGATGGCCGCGGAGGAAGGCGGCGCCGGACATGACTTTGCGCCCCTCCGGCTGAACCTCCAAAAGCCGCAGAGCATCCTGGCCGGCTTGAATCAAGGGCCCCTCGCCGGCGGCTTCTAAAACAGCGCCTGCCGCTTCGCTCCGACCAGCCTCCACCCGTGTTTTCAAAACCCGTACGACGCCCACGGTGGGAAGCTCGCAAAAACAGCCCGGCCAGGGATTAAAACCCCGAACACGGTTATGAATCAGGGTGGCCGGCAGACACCAGTCCATGCGGCCATCGGTCTTTTTGATTCGCGGCGCAAAAGTTGCCTCGGCTTCGTTCTGAGAACGGCGCCGGATCGAACCTTGCCGGAGCGCCTCGACCGTGCGCGTCAGCAGGTTCGCCCCGCATTGGGCCAGGCGATCATGCAGACTGCCGGCGGTATCCTCCGGCCGGATGGGTTCCGCAAGCTGATCAATGATGTCGCCGGCATCCATGCGTGCGTTGACGAACATGGTAGTGATACCGGTTTCGGTTTCGCCATTGGTCACGGCCCACTGGATGGGCGCCGCCCCGCGGTATTTCGGCAAAAGCGAGGCGTGTACGTTGATGCACCCGCGCGGCGGCAGGTTAAGGATATCCGCTTTCAGGAATTGGCCGTAGGCCACAACAATAATCAGGTCCGGCGCCAATGCCTGGAGCGCCGCTACACTGTCAGGCGCATTGACATTCTCGGGCGTCAACACAGGAATATCCTGCGCCGCCACGTGAGCGCGCACGGCACAGGGCGCCATTTGGAGCGAGCGCCCCTTTGGACGATCCGGCTGGGTCACCACGCCGACAACCTGGTCAGCCGGATTACCCAGCAGGCGATCCAGGCACGGACACGCCAATTTCGCAGAGCCCATGAAAATAATACGCATGGTTGTTCCCTAAAAAATTCCTGATTTTCGCTTTTGGATTCGACGTTAGGTATTTCCGCCGTGGGCAGGCGTAGGCGGGTCCGCCTTTCGTCTTTCACATCCAGCCCGTGGTCCGGGCCAGGAGTTTGGTGTAATACACAAAATCAGGCCAGGACACGTCCGCGGGCACCCCGTGATCGCAACCGGGAATATAGCCGCCGTCGTGGATGAGCGGGGTCAGGCGCTTGATCTCGCCCTCGATGGCGGCGCCGCCCTTGGCGATGAGCCGTTTGTCCACGCCACCGCGGAAGGCCATCTGCTTCCCAAACCGCCGTCGATATTCCAGTATATCGTTGCCGGCGGCCACTTCCATGGGATCACAGACATTAATTCCGGCTTCGATCCAGATGGGGATCAACTCGCCCACGTGGCCGTCGGAATCCATGGCGTAAATTGGGCACTGGTTTTGCCGTATGATTTCGCCCCAACGTTGATAGGTCGGCAACAGAAACTCGCGGGTCATGGCCGGCGAAATCATGGCATGTTCCTTGTAAGCCATGTCTTCCGAGAGATGCACAAAATCCGGCTTCACAAACCGAAAAGTGTTTTCCAGCAAGCGCGCCACATACTCTTCCCAGAAGGCCACCATCTCCCGGATCCAGCCGGGATTGTCATGGAACAGAACGCATAGTTGTTCAAACCCCAGCCACTCGCGCAACTGCCAGAACGGACCGGAAAACGAAAAGCCCACCACGTGCTCGCGCGCGGCCAGTTGCCGACCCAGGGCCGCCGCATCCGCCGGATACCGCGCCGGATCATTCGAATTGTAGCGGCGTTGCATGTCTTCCCAGTCTGCCCGTGTTTCGACCGGGCACTTGATCCAGCGGCGGGTGACGAAATCAGATTTCTCCCCTCCCCCCAGGTACTCCACGGTATATTCCAGGCCGATCTCGCAGATATTGCCTTTCCA
>JBDRSI010000003.1:0-2573 GCA_043825055.1 Verrucomicrobiota bacterium | reverse complement strand
CAGGGCCATGCCTGACCTTCGCTGGTTCTGGCGTATAGGCGAATTGCGAACAACCTCCACCGTTTACCCCTACTTCTTAGCCGTCATCCGCGAAGATCACGATGCTGATATCGTTGCCGCCGCCCTGATGTCCAATCCCTTGGCCCGTCTGATTGTGCCGTACCTGTCGGACGTGGCCTTTCACCGTCTGGCCGCGGCGAAGATCAACTTCCATGTCCTGGCCGACGGCACGCCCCCGCACTTCCCGGACGTGGCCAAACCCAGCGCGGAATCAGTATCCAGGGCCGAGCCCACGTTTGCAGCTGGCATGACCAAACTGGTCGAGAAAGTTGATGCGATGAATGGTACACTTGTGAATGTGGACAAGGGCGTAAAGACAATTTCCGTCATTCCGGCAATCCTGGCGGAGAACGAGAAGACTATACGGGATCAGAATGAACGCATGGCTTTTCTGCAACAGGTAATCACGTCTTCAGTTAGGACTGCTCTGGAACTCGTTGAGCAGAAAATTGTCAAACGACAGAGCGATCTCTGCTTGCGGAAACTGACCGAGGAAGAGTTACTGCTCTTTCTATTTCTCATTGGCTACCGATGGAAAAAAGAACAAAAGAAGGTGTTCAGCAAACGTAATATATGCTGGGCACTGGGCCTCAGCGATCCGCCGCATCCCGAAATAGTATCACGCAAGCAGGCGGAACTTGAGAAAGCCTATCCTGCGATCAAGCAACTTATCGCCGGATTTCGAGCGTTGAATGCGAAGGGCGAGAAACGCGAGAAACGCAAGGAAATTAGCTCCGATGCAATGGACGATGCAGAGCGACGGAAGTTGCGCCTTGATGATGCAAAGGAAGACGATCAATGAGATTGTGACAAAACTGAAGAAATAGATAAACAGCTTAATTTAGTATAAGCCTAAGCAGGAAAGCGGGTTGCGCGCATGCGCGGCCCGCTTTTTTTGTGCCGATTGTGACAAGTCGGAACTCTAATTAGGGAAACAACAATCAATACACCTCGAATGGAGGCACTGACATGGCGATACAGACCAATCAAAACGATCGACTTCTAAAATTCCTCCAGGCTTCGCCGGAGGTCCAGGCCGAGATTGACAAAATCCTCGAAGGCCGGACGCCAACCCCGCACTTCGAACCACCCACCGGTCCCTTGCTCATGGGTATGTCCGCATCGGCCAAGTTCATTGGCGTCAGCAGGGCGACATTATGGCGCATGTGCCGTTCTGACCGGCTCCAGAAGGTGGAGATCCTACCCGGTAGCTTCCGGCTCCGCCGCTCCGATTTGCTGAAACTCGCCGCAGGCGAAGGAGGCGCGTCATGAACAGAGAACTTCTGACGGCAACGATGATGGGCACAATCGTGTCTTGCATGCGGAAATATTTTTACCGCTATGAACTCGGTCTACAATCGTCCGCAGAACATGCGGCGTTGTCCTTCGGTTCGGCGTGGCACGCGGCGATGGCGGCGCGGTGGCATGGCGCAACAGGCGAGGAAGCGTTGACGGCGGCGATAGGCGATCCCGCTGAAGGCGGGACGAGCGTGCAAACGCTTGACGAGTTGCAACTCGCCACACTGACCGGATTGTTGACCGGATACAACAATTGCTACGCGCACGACCCGATCAAAGAACTGCGGCCGGAACAGGAATTTAGATTTCCCCTGACCGGATCGCGCACGTTCGATGTGGCGGGAAAGATTGACGGGCTCGGCGTTCACGAAGACGGCAGGCCTCTGCTGCTCGAACACAAGACGACCAGCGACAGCATTGCGCCGGATTCGGATTACTGGCTCCGGCTACGATGCAACAATCAGATCATGCAGTACGTTCACGCGGCGCGATTATGCGGGTTGCCGACGGAATTGATCCTTTACGACGTAACGCGCAAGCCGTCTATCCGGCCGAAGTCCATTCCGGTGCTGGACGAGGCCGGCCGTAAGATCGTGCTCGATGCCGCCGGAACCCGAGTGCTGAAGAAAGACGGCGCACCACGCGAAAGCGCGGGCGAGGGCATGACGGTCCAGACCCGCGAAGAAACCGCCGAGGAATACGGACAACGCCTGACGGAAGACACGATCGCGCGCCCGGAGTTCTATTTTGCCCGGCGTGAAGTCCCGATCCTTGACCAGGACCTTGATGAGTTCATTGTCCAGCGTCTTGAAATCTCCCGGATGATTCTTTCGTTGCGCCGGGCGTCACGCGCCACGGCGCGGCCACATCAAGCATGGCCGCGCAACTGTTCCGAGATGACCTGCACTTTTTGTGAGTTCAAAGACTTTTGTCTGCAAAACATTGCAGTGGATCCGGCGCAGCCGCCATGCGGGTTTAGGGTCGGGGACCGGAACCCGGAATTAACGATGTCAAAGTAAAGGTTAGGGGCATGCAAGAGGCGCTAATTAACAAACTGTTTTTACTGTCTTTTGATCCAGGTGCCACTGAATTCGAAGCGTTAGCATCATTTAAAAAATTGAGAGCTATCACTATATCAAATCGGATAACCGGCCATGAAGTCGCGGGGTTTCTTGGCACAACAAAAACAGTGATCCGAACGATTTATCAGAATA
>JBDRSI010000002.1:0-8449 GCA_043825055.1 Verrucomicrobiota bacterium | reverse complement strand
GATAAAATACGGAAGTAACAATACATCTGGTTAAGGGTCGCTCCATTGGATAGAGGATAGAATGTCACAGAAGAAATTTACATGTCCGGGTTGGAGTCCTAAAGGCAGTCATAGTAAATATTATGATTCTTTACCAAACGAGTTGGTAGACGCGTTACTATCGCGAAAATGTATTTTGTTTGCAGGCTCAGGTGTATCCACGAGATGCCTCGGGCTCGGAAGGAAACCTCTGCCTAAGTGGGATGAATTTCTCTCCGGCTATGCTCTTTGGCAATTACAGAACAAGAAAATCACCGAAGGATTGTATTCTGATCTGAAGGCCCTTATTAACCAAGGCAAGAATTTAATTGTTGCCCAAGAGTTAATTGAAATATCAGATTCAAAGGATATTTCTGATTATCTTAATAATACTTTTGAACCGCGAAACATCGTGCCATCCCTTCTTCATGAGATAGTTGTTTCTATCCCTTTTTCCTGTATTCTAACCTCAAACTACGACAACCTTTTTGAACAAGCCTTTTTTAACCGCTATAAAAATTTGCCAAGGGTATTTACAAATGTGGATATTGAGAAAGGCGCTCTTCCGTCGGATCAAGATTTCTATATTCTCAAACTGCATGGGGACATTAACACCCCAAACTCCATCGTGTTAAGTCATAAGTCTTATGCTGACATCCTTTATAATTCCCCTTCTTACAGAGAATTAATGGAACGATTCTTTTGTGAATACACTATTCTCTTTATTGGATATGGCGGGAATGATCCTGATATTGAAGCAATATATGACAAAATGATCTCATCACGGATAACGGGGCAAAGACCGCACTTTATGTTGGCTAAGAAAGACAAATATAATAATGTTGAAAAACGACGATTAGAACGGGATAAAGGGATACGACTGATAGAGTACGTTGACTATTTTGGCTTGCACAATCATATTGACACATTCCTTTGTGATCTTGCCGACCGCTTCATTGATAAAGGCGGACAACTATCTTCTTTGCTTCCTATAACGCTTCGAAGCCAGATTCTTGTTTTGTTTTCAGAGAAAGATGCTCGCGACGGAATATTCCTCAGAGATTTTCTTTTCCGTAATGGAGCAATCACCTTAACGGAAGAGGGAAATAATGGCTCCTACATGTTAGAGAACTTTTCGGAATGTTTAGAAAATCTGCAATGTCTTCTGTTGTACTTTGGAAAATCAATGCACGATTCAGATAATCATTTCTTTTCCATCGTTGATTCTGCAATAGAAATGTGCAGGAAAAGGTGTGTTCATGTAATTGCTGTCGTTCTTGAGGGAGGGACTTCGCTTTTTGCCGGAAAATATCCTGAGATGCCACGTTTCCGCGTCCCAAAAGACTTTACTGAAGCGCATCTCGCAACTTTAAAGAGTTATTTATTAGGCGGGATAACTATTTATTCGTCAGAGCATGGAATAGGTGAGGAGGCCAAAGGGGGCGGTCCGTGATTTGTATAATTTTACTGCCATTGCCTGCACAATTGCATTTTGATCGGGACTGGGATATCGTGAATCATGCTTTTTGAACGTCAAAAACATTTGCTCGCATTGGTCGAGGCCCTGGGAGGCGAAATCGGCAATCTGGACTTCCAGAAGCTGCTTTTCCTGTATTGTTGCGAGATACAGCCGAAACCTTCCTACGAATTCGTTCCTTACCGGTTCGGCGGATTTTCCTTTACCTCTTATGCGGACAAGCGGCGCTTGACTGAGCGCGGGATGCTGGCCAATGAGGAACGGGTATGGAAATTGACACCCCTTGGACGTGTGTCCGCATCCTTGGCGCCGGCTGATCGCTTACGCATAAATCAGTTTGCGCGGCGTCATGTCGGACTGCGTGGGGACGCCCTGATAGCGGAAGCATATCGGCGGCATCCTTATTACGCCATTCGCAGTGAAATTGCGGAGCGCGTGTTGGCCGGCGATTTCCCGTCGTTGCTGGCGATTGTCGCGGCGAGGCCGTCGGTCAGCCAGCCGGGGTTATGCACGATCGGTTATGAAGGGCATAGCTTGGAGAGTTACTTGAACCGGCTTATCCGGGACAGCGTAACCTTGCTGTGCGATGTGCGACGCAATCCCTTTAGTCGGAAATACGGTTTCTCAAAAGGTGCTCTATTTAAGGCGTGTGAGAATATCGGTATCCGCTACGAACACCGTCCGCAACTCGGTATTGCGTCTAAGGACCGGCGCGGGTTGGAAACGCAGTCAGATTACGATGCGCTGTTTGCCGTGTATAAGCGCGATTGGTTGCTAAAGCAGGTGGATGTGTTGCGGGAGATCGGTCTTTGGGTGGAGACGGGACAGCGGGTAGCGCTTACCTGTTACGAACGGCTGTCCCAGCAATGCCATCGGCACTGTGTGGCGGAGGCACTGGAACGGATGTTCGGTGCCGGGTGCACGCCACGGCATTTGTGAGGAGGCAAGATGACTAAGGAGCGTGTCCTTATCACGGTCAAGACCTATCCGACGCTGTCGCGCAAGTATGGGGAAACGGTGTGCACGGCCGGTGTTCGTGAAAATGGGTCTTGGGTACGCATTTATCCGGTGCCTTTCCGGAGGCTGGATGAGGCAGAGCAGTATCGCAAGTTCGATTGGGTAGAATGCGATCTTGTCCCGGCAAGAAAGGACCCGCGCCCGGAAACGCGGCATCCGTTCGATGCCAGACAACTCGTCCCTGTCGAACATATGGGTACGGCCAATAACTGGAGCGAACGGCGACGGTTGCTCATCAAAACGGCAACGGTTCAGACACGATTGCAGACCTTGATTGACGGCGCAAAAGCCAACCGATGTTCCCTGGCCGTTTTTAAGCCCACGAAGATACACGGTTTCATATGGGAAGAGGAAGAGCGCAAGTGGGATCCCGCCAAAGTCGCGGAGATGCGCAACCTTACAAAACAGGGTGAACTGTTTGAGGAAGACGCTTGGCGGCAAACCTTCAAGCTCATCCCGAAAATGCCATACAGTTTTTCCTATCGAATCGAGGATGCGGACGGGCGGCGCAGCGAGATACAGGTGCTGGATTGGGAAATCGGCGCGTTGTTCTGGAATTGCCTGCGAAGCGCCGAAGGGGATGAAAAAACAGCACTGAAAAAGGTGCGGGCTAAGTATCTGGACGAATTCCTCAAGCGCGATCTCCATTTCTTTCTGGGCACTACCCAGGCATTCCATTTTCGAGCGCCGAATCCCTGGGTCATCATCGGCGTTTTCCCAATTCCATACGACAATCAGTTGTCACTGCTCTAAAAAAATATGGGGGCCAAGTGGCCACCACGCCCAAGGCGTGGTGAACTTGTTTGCCACGCGGTGCGCGTGGCACCTTTGGGGCGACGTAGCGGCCAAAGGCCGCCTGAATCATGAAACCAACCCTCGCAGATTTACGCGCGCAATGTCCCGACATTGCGGAACCGGCGCTTAACGAATACCTGGCACGGCTGGATGAAAATTACTTTGCCGTGTTCAGCCTGCCGCAGATGCATGCCCACCTGCGCGCCCTGGAGCGGCTCCGGCCAGAACATCCGGTGGAGGTCATTTTCGAGCCGGGTGCGGAAGGCCAAACCACTTGCACGGTCCTGGCTTTCGATTATCCCGCCGAGTTTTCGTTGATTACCGGCATGCTCTCCGCCATGGGCTTCGATATCCTTTCCGGCGATGTATTCACTTATGCCCATGCGAGAGTGGAAACGGCCGCGCTACACCGCCGGAGCGAAGCCAATGAAACAGTTCTCCTGAAACGACGAAAAATCATCGACCGTTTTTCCGGTGTCATCCGGCATGACCTGGCTCCCGAAAACTGGCGCCGCGAGTTTAGCAAGCGTCTGGAAGAGGTCATCGGTCTGTTGGAAGCCCGGAACGCGGAGAGCCAGACCGAGGCCCGTCGCAAGGTCAATGAACTGGTGGCTGGCCGATTAGCGGAGCTCGACCTGGATAGTCTGCCCGTCCTTTACCCGGTCAGCATGGATATTGACACCCGTGCAGGCTATACCCGTGTGCGTGTGCTGGCCCAAGATACGCCGGCTTTTCTTTATGCCATGAGTACGGCACTCGCGCTACAGGGTGTTTCCATCGAGCGCGTCCGCATCCGCACCGTGGAAGGCCGGGTCGAAGATGAAATGGACGTGCTCGATGGCGGCGGGCACGCGTTAACGGAGGGAAGCGCGAGCTTGGACCGCATTCGGCTGGCAGTCTTGCTGACCAAGCAATTCACTTATTTTGTCAGCCACGCGCCTGATCCCTATGCGGCGTTGTGCCGGTTCGAGCAGATGGTGGATGCGGTGCTTAAACTGCCGGAGCGGGGACAATGGGTCGAGATGTTCTCCAATCCCCGCACCCTGCAGGACCTGGCACGCCTGCTGGGCGCCAGCGATTTTGTGTGGGAGGATTTTGTCCGTCTGCAGTACGAATCGCTCCTGCCGATGCTCCAGCCGCACGTGGCCGGCCATCACTTTGCCCGTACGGCAGTGGAACAGGAAACGGATTTGCAGGAGCGCTTGCACGGCGAATCCCGGTTCGAGGAACAAGGCCGGCGGCTGAATGCCTTCAAGGATCGGGAACTATTTCTCATCGACCTGGACCATATTTTGAATCCGGTCGCGGACGCGCGCGCATTTGCGGAAGCGCTGACCAGCCTGGCAGAGCTGGTAATCCGTGCTGCCGCCGACATCGTGCGGCGCAATCTGCAGACGCGGTTTGGAATTCCGCGCACCGTGGCCGGGCTGGAGGCTCGCTGGGCCCTTTTCGGCCTGGGCAAATTCGGCGGGGTTGCCATGGGCTATGCCTCGGATATCGAGGTGTTGTTCGTTTATAGCGACAGTGGGCACACAGACGGACCGGAGGTCGTTGAAAACGCCGAATATTTTGACCGCTTTGTGCGCCTGCTGGCGGAAGTGGTCAAGGCCAAACGTGAAGGCATTTTTCACGTGGATACGCGTCTGCGACCCTACGGTGTCAGCGGCCCTATGGCATGCAGTCTGGAAAGTTTCTGCCGCTACTACGGCCCGGGCGGCCCGGCACATGCCTATGAGCGCCTGGCCCTCGCGCGCCTGCGAACCGTCGGCGGGGATCCCGCCCTCGGCGCACAGGTCGAGCGTTTGCGGGATGAGTTTGTATATTCCATTCGCCACGTGAATGTCCAGGATCTGCGTGATTTGCGCGCCCGCCAGCTCTCGGAAAAAGCCGCCCCCGACCGCTATAACGCCAAATTCAGCCCCGGCGCCCTAGTGGACTTGGAATACGACGTCCAGATCCTGCAGGTCATGCATGGCGGCCAATCGCCCCGGCTCCGGACCCCGCGCATTCACGAAGCCCTGAGCGCGCTCTCGGAGTTGGGCATACTGACCCCGGACGAAAGCCAGCGGCTCGCGGCGGCGTATTACTTTTTACGCCAGCTCATCAACGGTCTGCGCATGTTGCGCGGTTCGGCCCGCGATTTATTCCTGCCGCCGGAAGGATCGGACGAATTCGCGCACCTGGCCCGGCGCATGGGCTACCAACGCGGCGGTGAACTGGAGCCGGAACAGCAGTTACGCGTGGACTTTGAAACCCACACGGCCGTCGTGCGCGCATTCATGGAACACCATTTCGGCCGCGATTCCATGCCGGGGCAAGCCGTCGGCAATGTGGCCGATCTCGTGCTCTCTGAGACGGTGCCAGCGGACCTGCGGGATCACATCCTAATCAAGGCAGGATTTCGAGACACGGAGCGGGCTAACGTAAATCTGCGCAAGCTGGCCGGCGCCGCCGCCCAACAGGAACTATTTGCCCGCCTGGCCGTGTTGGCCTGTGATTTCCTGCGGCGGGTCGCCGATCCGGACATGGCGCTAAACAACTGGGAGCGCTTCGCGCGGTCCTTGCCGGATGCCGCCGCCCATTTTCAATTGCTTTTGTCCCAGCCGCGTCGGTTGGAAATTCTCATGGGCATTTTTTCGGCCAGCCAGTTCCTGGCCGATACGCTCATTCGCAATCCGGATTTTTTCGACTGGGTCACTAATTCCACAATTCTGCACGCCGCCCGCCCACGCGATGTAATCGAAACCGATTTGCGCGCGTTTGTGTCCGGGTGTACGCGCGTGGACCAGCCCAACGGCCTGCGGCGCTTCCGGCGCAGGGAGATTTTACGTATCGGCACGCGCGATATCTGCCTGCATGCGCCCATCCAGGAAATTACCGCCTCACTATCAGCCCTGGCGGAAGCTTCCATCCGGCTTGCCCTGGAATGGGCCTGGGAAAGCGTCGGCGCAGGCAGTGTCCAAGAACGGCAACCATGGGAGAACAGTTTTTGCATTCTGGCCTTCGGCAAATTGGGCGGCGGCGAGTTAAATTATAGTTCCGATATTGATCTGCTGGGAGTGTGCGCCGATGTATTGCCCGGAGTTTCGTTAGCCGGTATCCGGCGGGAGCCGATGGAGCTATTTGCCCGCGTGTTGAAGCAGGTCGGACAAAACCTGTCCGCGCACACGGAGGAAGGGCATGCCTATCGGGTGGATTTCCGCCTGCGGCCCTATGGCCATGCCGGCCAGTTGATCTATACCATTTCAGGGCTCGCGGATTATTATGCGAAGAAGGCCGTGCTCTGGGAAATCCAGGCCTTGCTCAAGGCACGTCCCGTGGCGGGCAATGCGGCCCTTGGCGCCGCCTTTTTGGAACATGTCCGACCGATTTTCATGCAGCCGCGGCCGGCCACAACGATCGTCCTTTCCATTGAAACTTTGCGGGAAACAGCCATCGGGAAGACGGACCGCGCTAAAAGCGCGGCAAGTTTATCCCGTGTTATGCGGGACTTGTCCGGCCAAAGGCAGGGCCTGCCCGCCAATCTGTCCGCCGGAGCTTTAGCGAAGATGGAAGCCTTGGCGCAGGCGGGCACCGATGTGAAGAGCGGGCTGGGTGGGATCCGGGACATCGAGTTCCTGGTCCAGGGGCTCCAGTTAATTCATGCCCCCCGCCAGAGCGAGCTGTTGGACGGGAACACGCTCTCCGCGCTGGAGCGCTTGAAAACGTGCGGCCTCCTGCCAGAGGAGGTGGTCGGCCAGTTGCAGGCGGATTATACGTTTTTACGCCGCGTGGAACATATCCTGCAAATTTTTGAGGATCGCCAGATTCACGCTGTTCCGAAATCGGGGGATGCGCGCGCCGCCCTGGCGCGGCGGGTCTTGGGCCCGGATAGCACAGCGGATCGCCTGATGGCCGAGTTGGATACCTGTCAGAGACGGGTGCGCCGAATCTACACCCAGTATTTTTTAGCGGACGCGCAGTAAACAGTTGAAAAAGACAGTTTTCATGAAGATTCTTGCAAAACTGCTTCTGAGAAATGGCAAAAAACTGACGGCTCATCGGGACGATGCGCCCTACCAATTGAATGCATGCCATTCGTCAATGTAATAATCAATGAATCCGATCTTTTTCATTAATGCCTCCTCTATTTTTGTGTTGAACAATGATTTGCGTGTTTCGCGGGCTCAAATCATTCTATGTTCCTATAATTCCGCTAACATCTTTGAAAAATGTTCCTTGGTCAAATTGAAGGCCTGTTGATTGAGCTGATTCCATGGGCCGCATAAAGTTTCATATCCTTTCCCGGTTGAAGGCTCCATCACGTATCCTAGATAACCGTTCGCATATCCGACCGGAACGCCGATCAACGGCGCAACCATTTGTTTTAATTGTCTACCGAGCAGACAGCAGGGTTCAAAAGGCATTGCAAACAACACGGTGCTTTCTATCCGGATTAATTGCAGAAACGCCGGACGATCCTCATCGCCCTGGCGAACCCGGGCCAACGTTTCGTGCAAAAGGGCCAGTCTGTTGGTAACGCTTTTGGCGCGGCTTCCCCCCGCAACCTGCCGTTCCAATTCCGCAGCCTCACGTTCAATCCGCGTGGTATTATCCAGGTCGGGCAGAGGACATGATTTAAACGCCTCTGTTCTGGCGACGGCCCGTAGTTCCGGCTTAATAAGAGACTCTGTTGCCAAAGTCATTTTCCGTTGGTCGGTACCCACCCCGGCCTCCGGCCTACGCCAAGATGCTACGGCGGACAAGTCGACCCCGGGCTTCGCCAGCGGCTCCGCCGAGGCGAGCATCCCTCCTATAGGAGGGGAACGTAAGGACAACAGCCTGACTTCTTTTGCCAGGGCCGATCCGGTCTTTTCCACATCGTCAAAATTGCGCGTGTCATCATTAAGCGGATTAATATCGCCGCAGGCACCCTGTAAGAACAAACATAAACTTCCGGGCGGAAGCGATTCCTCCACCATGCGCGTTAATGCGCCCGGATAATCGGCGGAAATCATGGGTTGAACCTGCATGATCACCGGATGACACGCAAAATTGACCAGCAACGCTTTTTTACCTTCCTTGGATTCAAAATCCAATACCGTCAATTCATTATCCATGGAGTCATTCCCGGCCCGGTTTTTTGACAGACCGGTTGCGCCG
>JBDRSI010000001.1:0-7059 GCA_043825055.1 Verrucomicrobiota bacterium | reverse complement strand
TGAATTTGTCCGCTGATGCCGCAGGCAATATAGATTTTGGGACAGACGGTCTTGCCGGTCTGGCCGACCTGGTGCGAATATGGAATCCAGCCCGCGTCCACGGCGGCGCGCGACGACCCGACCCCGGCCCCCAGCACTTCGGCCAGCTCGCGAACGATCGTAAAATTCTCCGGCGCCTGCAGGCCGCGACCGCCGGACACGATAATATTGGCCTCCGCAATGTTGGTCGTGGTTTCCGTTTCCGGCACAAACCTCACGCGCTGGGCGCGGGATTTCAAGATCTCCGCCGCCATCTTCTCGATGAGCGTCTCGCCCTGGCGGGTGGCGTCAACTACGGCCTCTTTCATGACCTTGTGACGCACGGTAGCCATCTGGGGCCGGTGCCTGGGCGTAATAATGGTGGCCATGATGTTGCCGCCAAAGGCCGGACGGGTCTGCAACAGGTTCTTCGTTTCCGGATCAATGGCCAAGCCGGTGCAGTCGGCGGTAAGTCCTGCCTTCACGGTCACGGCCACGCGGGATACCAGACTGCGCCCAATCGTTGTAGCCCCGCAGAGCATGATAGCGGGCTTATACCGCCGGACGAGATCAATGAGCACCGCGGCATAGGGCTCATCCTGAAAATAGGCCAACTCCGGCGCATCCACCAGATATACCCGGTCGGCGCCGCGCTGAATGAGTTCCGCCGTTCGATCCGTCATCTGGTGGCCCAGCAGGACGGCGCATAGTTTCATGCCAAGCTGATCGGCCAGCTTGCGCCCTTCCCCCAGAAGTTCATAGGTGATGCTTTGAATATTGCCGTCTTTCTGCTCGGCGAAAATCCAGACATCACGGTAAGCGCCCAGATCCACACCCGCCGCGGCACCGGTCGTCGCCGGTTGACGCATCTCGATGGCCTTGAATTTGCAAACCTCGACACAAGCCCCGCAGAACGTGCACTTGGCAAGCTCAATGACTGCCAGCTTGTCCTGCATGGTAATGGCGCCGAACGGACAGGCCTTGATGCAGAGGCAGCAACCGATGCACTTATCTTTGATAACCACAATAGGTTCGTTTTCCATGAGAGGTTCCCCGGTATGTCACGAGGCCGCGGCAATCACGGCATCCTTCAGTTTTTCGACCACCTGCGGCACGATTTCCTCGGGCTCGCCCTTGAAAATTTGCCCGCCCAGCCGGGCCGGCGGCGTGAAAATTTTGACGACCTTGGTTGGCGACCCGTCCAAGCCGAGGTTAGCTTTTTCGCCCTGGAGATCGGCCGCTTTCCAGTGCGCGATTTGCGCCTTCCTGGCGGCCAACTTGCCCTTGAGCGAGGGCAAACGCGGTTCGTTGATTTCCTTGACAACCGTCAGCACGCAGGGCACCGGCGCGCAAATCACTTCGGTACCCTCTTCCAAGAGCCGTTCGCCGATCACGTGCTCGGCGCTGATTTCCTCGATCTTGCGCACATAGGTGATTTGCGGCAGATACAGATGGGCGGCGATGCCGGGGCCCACTTGGGCGGTATCGCCGTCAGAGGCCTGTTTGCCGCACAGGATCACGCCGTAATCGCCGATTTTTTTCAAGGCCAGAGCCAGCGTGTAGCTGGTGGCCCAGGTATCACTGCCGGCGAACGCCCGATCGGAAACCAGGATGCCGGCGTCCACGCCCATGGCAATGGCTTCGCGCAAGGCGTTCTCGGCCTGGGGTGGGCCCATGGTGATGGCCGTGACCTTGCCGCCCAGTTTTTCCTTCAGACGAATGCTCTCTTCGATGGCATACATATCGAAGGGATTGATGATCGAAACGACGCCTTCCCGGATCAGCGTATTGGTCTTGGGGTCAATCTTGACGTCCGCCGTATCCGGCACCTGCTTGATACAAACCACGATATGCATGGGGCCTCGCTTTCGTAAGAAATGCAGAATGCAGAATTAAGAATTCAGAAGACCGGAACAAGCCCGATAATTTTTTGTATGACAGCGGCAGTCCTTCTCCGTCGCGGGCGGACATCTGTTATTTCTGCATTCTGCATTCGAAACACTGGCCGCGATTGTAACGGTCTGGCCGTGCATTGCAAGCCGTTTTCCGATTCCCCCCCTTTTTTTCACCGGGGTCAGTTCCACACGCAGATCATGATGCCGAACAATATCGAAGGCGTCGGAGTGCAGGCCGCGTACAAACATTATGTGCTCTGCGTGCAAATTCCGAAGGCGGCTGAGATCAATTCGCTTGCCAGGTCCATCACAATCCGATAACGTACGAAATTTAGAAAGCAACCATGATCGCTACCAATAAAGGAGAGGAGAGACCTGATGCTGGCAGTCAAGCAGCTCCAAAAAACATTCGGACTGATCCACGCGGTCCGTGATGTTTCTTTCCAGGTTGCCCAGGGCGAAGTCCTCGGCTTCCTGGGCCCCAACGGTGCGGGCAAAACCACCACGATGCGCATGATCTCCGGCTTTCTGCCGCCTACGGCGGGCACGGCAATCATCATGGGGCACGATATTATCCAGGAACCGATTCCTGCCAAGAAGCTGATCGGTTACCTGCCGGAGAATGCGCCGGTTTATGCCGACATGACAGCCTGGAATTACCTGGGATTCATCGCCGAAATCCGGGGCTTTACCGGCCGCGTGCGCGCAGAGCGCGTCCAGCAAACCATTGAAACCTGCCGGCTGGATACCGTCAAGCACCAGGCAATCGGAACGCTCTCCAAGGGATATAAACAGCGCGTGTGCTTCGCCCAGGCACTCCTGCACGATCCGCCGGTGCTCATCATGGACGAGCCCACCGATGGGCTGGATCCGAACCAGAAACATATTGTCCGCACCATGATTCGCGACATGGCCGCGCGCAAGGCCATTGTGATTTCCACTCACATCCTTGAGGAAGTGGAGGCCATTTGCACGCGCGTCATCATTATCTGCGACGGCTCGATCGTCGCCAATGCCTCGCCGACCGAACTGAAGGCCAAAAGCCGCGCGCACGGCGCGGTGGAGCTGACGGTCAAGTCGGCGCCCGGCGACCTGGTGGCCAAGCTGGAGCACCTGACTTCCGCCGTCCACGTGGAAGTCCAGATGCCGCGCATAGTGGTCTATCCCCATCCGTCAGCCGACGGATCAGCACGGCTGTCGCATGACATCCTGGCACTGGTCAAGGCCAACCCGGTGTGGGAATTGGCCGCGCTGAAAACCCTGGAAGGACGACTGGACGACGTTTTCCGCGAACTGACCGAACCCCGAAATTAGCTCCAGCGGACAAAGTGAACAAGGAGATTGATTTATGGATTCTATACGCAATACCAAGGCCATTATCAAACGCGAGCTGGCGTCCTACTTCGAATCGCCGGTGGCCTACGTGTTTATGGTTGTATTTTTAATTCTGATCGGGTTCCTGACGTTTTTCGTGTCCCGGTTTTACGAAAGCGGCCAAGCCGACTTGCGCGGCTTTTTCTTCTGGCACCCGTGGATGTTTCTCATTCTCGTGCCGGCCTCTGCCATGCGGCTCTGGGCCGAAGAGCGCCGCGCCGGGACCATTGAAACCCTGCTGACCCTGCCCGTGACGGTCACGCAGGTGATCCTCGGCAAATTTCTGGCGGCTTGGATCTTTATCGGGCTCATCGTGGCGTTGACCTTTCCCATCGTGCTGACCACGGTCTATCTGGGCGCTCCAGACCACGGCGCCATCATTGGCGGCTACATCGGGAGCCTCCTGCTGGCCGGCGCCTATCTCTCGGTCGGCATGCTGACCTCGGCCCTGACACGCAACCAAGTCATCAGCTTCGTGCTCTCGCTGGTCATCTGCCTGTTTCTCCTGCTGGCCGGCTGGCCGCCCGTAACGGACCTCATGGTGCGCTGGGCACCGGAATGGCTGGTGCGCGGCGTGGCGGCCTTTAGTTTCATGCCGCATTACGAGGCATTCCAGAAAGGCGTGCTGGACCTGCGCGATTTCGCGTATTACTTCAGCGTGATGATATTCATGCTGTTTGGCACCCACCTGGTGCTGGAAAACCGGAAGGCGGCGTGATCTCATTGCGGATTTGGGATTTGGGATTGCGGATTTCCAATCAGAAATCAAAAACCATAAATCCGAAATAGTTTAATCATAAAGGAATACCCATATGGCAACACGGCAACTTTGGAAATTCACCGGCAGTCTGGTCGGTTTGCTGGCCCTGCTGGCCATCCTGATCGCAGTCAATCTTCTCCTCAGTCGGGTCCGCATGCGGACGGACCTGACGGAAGAAAAACTCTATACCCTCTCGGAAGGCACGCGCGCCGTTCTAAAGTCCCTGGACGGACACGTGACCCTGAAATTTTTCTTCTCCGGTGGCGCCTCGGAAGTCCCCATGCCGCTCAAGAATTTTGCCCGGCAAGTGGAGGACCTGCTGGAGGAATATGAATTGGCCTCCGCCGGCAAGGTGCTGGTTGAAACCTACGATCCCAAACCGGACTCAGACGCCGAGGAATGGGCGCAGCGCTACGGACTCGTCGGCGAACAGCTGGGGATCACGGACTCCGCTCTTTACTTGGGCCTCGTGGCCGTGAAAGGCGACACCCATTCGGTCCTTCCTTTCCTCGACCCGCGCAACGAGAAAATGCTGGAATACAACATCACCCGCATGATCGCCCGCGTGGCAAACCCGAAAAAACCGGTGGTCGGCATCCTGAGCAGTCTGCCGGTCATGGGCGTACGCTCGTTTCCGTATGCCATGCCGGGCCAGCCGCTCCCCAAGAACCAACCGCCCTGGGTGGCGTTCCAAGACTTGAACAAGGACTACGCGGTGCGCCAACTGCCCGCCGAAACGGATGCAATTGATCCTGCCATTGATGTCTTGATCGTCGTCCATCCCAAGGCGATCTCCGAGAAGACGCAGTATGCTATTGACCAGTTCATCCTGCGCGGCGGCCATCTGCTGGCATTCATTGACCCCCTGTGCCTGGCCGACGCCATGAACCAGGACACGGCCATGGGCATGGGCATGGGCATGGCGCGCCCGATGTCCGATCTCGGCCGCTTGCCCGCCGCCTGGGGCATCACCTATGAGCCCGACAAGGTCGTCGCCGACCTCTCGGCAAGCACGCGTGTGCAACGCGGCGACAATACAATCGAGGACAATCCTGTGTTTCTCAGCCTGCGTAATGCAAATATTAACGGTCAGGACATTATCACGTCCTCGCTGGAATCGCTGGGACTGCCCATCGCCGGCGCGTTTTCCGGGACCGGTGTGGAAGGCTTGAGCGTCAGCTCCCTGCTGATGTCCTCGGACCAGTCTGCGCTCATCAGCGCGATGGCCGTCCAGATGGGCGCGGAAACCATCCGCCGCGAATTTAAGAGCGGGCTGAAGCGCCTGAACCTGGCCATCCGCCTGCAAGGCAAGTTTAAAACTGCTTTTCCGCAAGGCAAGCCCAAGGCGGCACCGGACCCGGCGAAAAAGGATCCGGCCAAGAGCGAGAAGGAACCGGCGAAGCCCGAAGACACTACACCGGCCCTGAAGGAAAGCGCAAAAGCAAGCACGGTGATCCTGGTGGCGGATGTTGACATGCTCTACGACGCCTTCGCCGTGCAGGCGCTACCGATTTTCGGTCAGCACGTGTTTCAACCGCTGAACGATAACGTCAATTTCTTTGCCAACGCAGTGGAACAGCTTTCCGGCAGTGCGGATCTGGCGAAGATCCGCGCGCGCGGCCGGTTCGACCGCCCGTTTGAACGCGTCCAAGATCTCCAGAGCGAAGCGCAACAACGCTGGATGATGCAGGAACGCGCACTGCAGGAACAGCTGGCATCCACCCAGGAACGGATGGAAAGCCTGCAGTCCAAGAAGGACAAGAACCAGCGCTACATTCTAAGCGCCGAGCAGGAACAGGAGATCGCCAAGTTCAAACAGGAACAGATCAAGACCCAGCGTGAACTCAAACAAGTGCGCAAGAACCTGCGCGAAGGTATCGAAGAGCTTGGTGTGAAGGTCAAGGCCATCAATATCCTGGCCATGCCCATGCTGGTTTGCCTGGCGGGACTGGCCTTCGGATGGTACCGACGGCAACAAACGAAAAAGTGATATACAGGAGGCATGCAACATACACCATGAAGACGCGTAACCTTGTTCTGCTCGTTGTGTTGGCAGGCGTTCTGATCGGCTGGGCCGCCTGGACTATGCGGCCTCAACCGAAACCGGGAATCGCCCTGATCGGCACGAAAGTCCTGCCCGGCCTGCCCATTAACCAAGTGAACAAAATCGTGCTGACCACCACGGACAACACTCTCACACTGGCCAAGGTTAAAGGCACATGGACCGTGGTAAACCGGTTCAATTATCCCGCCACCTTCGACAAGATTGCCGATAGCCTGCTTCAGCTCAGCGAGATGAAGGTGGGCCAAGTCATAACCGCCAGTGAATCGCAAAAAGGCACCTTCAACCTGCTGGATCCCGTCGCGATAACCCCGGACCGCAAAGAGCAGGCCGGCACACGCATGGAACTGCGGGATGAAAAGGACGGACTCATAGCCACCCTGCTCATCGGCAAACCTTTTATGCGCGCCTACCCGGACGGCGGCATGCAAGGACCGCTTGCCTTTGGCGATTATCCGGACGGGCAATATATGCAGACGGCTGATGGCCGCGTATTTCTGGTTGGCCAAACCCTCGACCGCCTGACCGACGATGTTAAAAACTGGCTGGTTAACGAGTTTATCAATGTCGCCGCCGCTGATATTCAGAATATTGCGGTCACCGCGCCCGACCGCGCGCCGATCAAGCTGGTGCGGCCGAAAAATGGCGAGGCATTCGCGCTCGAAGGGCTGAAGGAAGAGGAAGGCACATTAGACACCGCCAAGGTCAACCAGATTAGCGGCGCGCTGAACTTGCTGGGGTTCGACGACATCGCCGCCCCCACCCTGTCCCCCAAAGAAACCGGCCTGGAGCATCCGGTGGTGTTCGAAGCCCAAACACGACAGGGCCAGATTTACACATTACGCATCGGCAACACACTGACCAACGACACTTTTGACCGCTACGTCCAGGTGACGGTGGATTGGAAGGCGCCGGAGAAACCAGACGACGGACGACGGACGACGGACGAC